>DASPOR010000001.1 GCA_035625915.1 Alphaproteobacteria bacterium
CCAAAAAATAGCGCAAGAACTTCATTCCGAACTCCACGACGGGTTTGCGATGATCGCCCCGCCCGCTATCCCCGTTCATCCTTGAGCGCCTTTTCTGCGGCTTCCTGGATATCCTGTGCGCGGAGAGCACCAGGCGATCCCGCCGGCAGCAATTTCTGCGCCCGTTTGGCTTGGCCCTTGGCGTCGGGATACCGGCCTTCAGTGAGCGCTTCTTCCGCTAGCGCAAGGGCCGTGCGCCCTTCGTCTCCCTGACGGCCATAGACGGTTGCGAGCAGCTTCCAGGTCATCGGATCTTCCTGATCCATCGTTACGGCGTCGTTCAGGTTGTCCGCCGCCTCCTTTTCGAAACGCGGATCGCCCGTCTCGATCAAGGTTTGAGCAAGTTCGGTTTCGATAAGCGGATTATGCGGAAACGTCTTGTTGGCCTTCTGGTACAACGGCACTGCCTCGCGGACTTTGCCCGCTTCGAAGAGAAACTGGGCTTTGAGCTCATTGTAAAAGGGATCGTCAGGTTTTTCGGCAAGCAGCCCGTCGATCAGCTTGAGTGCCTCCTGTTCCTTGGCCTCTCGGTGATAGGCGATCGAGCGGGCGTAGCGCGCCTCGACGCTGTTGTCCGTGTCCTTATAGTGCTGGAAGACGCGCGGAACGGGCCACAAAAATCCGATCAGCTTGCCGCGCATGCGGGCATGCTGCTCGACATGACCGGGGAGGGGAGGGGCATTCGCATATTTGGATGTCTCGAGGAAATGTTCGATGAAGTCGATGCGGTCCTGGGTCAGAGGATGAGTCCGCAGGTAAGGGTCCTGGCGCTGCGCCGAGAGAAACTCCTGGCCTTCGAGTTTCTTCATGAAATCATATAATCCGCGCGCCGATTGACCGGACTCCTCGAGAAACGTAACACCGGCCTGATCAGCCGAACGTTCCTGCGTGCGGCTGAAAGAGAGAAAATTCCGCTCGGCCAGGCTCGAGCCGGCGCCGATGCCCGCAAGACCGGCATCGGCCTGCCGGCCACCCGTAGCGCCAATCGCGGCGGCCGCGAGAACGAGACCCAGGATTTCGAGGATTTCCGCGTGTTGAATGGCCTCGCCCATACGGGCAAGATGTCCGCCCGCAATATGGCCCGTCTCGTGCGCCATTACGCCGATCACTTGGTTGGCGCTGTCCGATCCCGTTAGCAATCCGGTATAAATAAAAATGTTGAGTCCGCCCGCGACGAAGGCGTTGATTTGGTTCTCGTTGACGAGAACGATTTGAACTTGGTTTGGGTCGAGGCCGGCTTCCCGCCATACTGGCGACGCCCAATCGCGTAAGTAGGACTCAATTTCCGCGTCGCGGATACGCGAAAGGCCAGGCCCATCGGCTAAGGCGGCGCTCGTCATCCCGCTCAGAAGGCTAATTACGGCTAGGGCAGCGCCAATGCATCTCAGTACGGGGTGTCTCGAAAGCATAGCTGAACCTAAGGACGGACAGCGCTCAGGTCAATGGAAGGTTGCGTAAGTCGCGAGCCTCGCTTAATAGCGACGGTGCCGACGTCGCTGCAAGAAACGGACGGAAGGAATGTCTAACGCACGGGTAAAGCCGAAGGTTTCGAGACGGGGTCGGGTTCCTCCCTTCATTGTGATGGATGTCCTGCGTGCAGCCAATGAGCGGCAAGCGGCGGGTGCCGAAGTCATCCATCTTGAGGTCGGCCAACCCGGCACGGGCGCCCCGGCGGGGGTGCTGGCGGCGGCGCGCGCCGCACTCGATGGGCATCGGCTCGGCTATACGGAAGCACTCGGCATCCCCAGCTTGCGTGCGCGCATAGCTCGATTTTATGCGGAGCGATATGGAACCAGCATCGAACCAGGCCGCATTGCCGTGACGACCGGATCTTCCGCAGGGTTTGTCGCAGCTTTCCTTGCCGCGTTCGACGAAGGTGACAGAGTGGCACTTGCTGCGCCGAGCTATCCTGCGTACCGCAACATCCTCGCGTCCCTCGGCTTGACGCCAGTAATCCTCGATGCAACCGTGGCCACGCGCTTTCAGCCGAGCGTCGAGTTGATCGAACGTGCCGCCCCGATCGCCGGACTTATCGTGGCGAGCCCATCGAATCCGACGGGAGCCATGCTACTCCCGGAGGCGCTTCGGACGATTGCCGATTATTGTGCGAATACAGGAATTCGCCTCATCTCCGACGAGATCTATCATGGCATCACCTTTGGGCCGCCTGCTACCACTGCGCTCGGCGCGAACCCCGACGCGATCGTTATCAACAGTTTCTCCAAATATTTCTCGATGACAGGCTGGCGGATCGGTTGGATGGTCGTTCCCGAAGAACTCGTACGGCCGATCGAATGCCTTGCACAGAATTTGTACATCAGTCCGCCGACGCTCAGCCAAATCGCGGCGGAGGTGGCATTCGAGTGCACGGCAGAACTTGATGCTATCGTGGCACGCTACGCACGAAATCGCTCCTTGCTCCTCCAGGAACTTCCAGCCGCAGGCTTCGACCGTCTGGCGCCCGCCGACGGCGCCTTCTACCTTTACGCCGACATAGGGCACCTGACCAACAACAGCGCGGATTTCTGTGCGCGAATGTTGGCCGAGATCGGGGTCGCCGCGACACCAGGCATCGATTTCGACGCCGAGAGAGGACATCGCTATTTACGATTTTCCTTTGCGGGTTCGGAAGCCGACATCGCAAAGGCCGTCGATAAACTGAAGGGGTGGCGCCGGTAATGCGTGCTACTCCGTCAGTCGCCGCCACCAGCCGCGCTTTTTCGGCTGCTCTTCGGAACCTGCGCCTACGGTGATCACGGGAATTGCGGGCGCCTGTGGTTGCGCGTGCTCATCCTTCGGCGAATTCCCTGCTGGGACCGCTTCCGCCGACTGGTTTGGCAGCGTTCGCACCTCGGACTCAGCGGACGGCGAGAAAGTAAGTGGCTCGGGCTCAGGCGTATGTTTGAGGGCCAACGCTGGGGGTTCAGCCGATGGCGCGATGAGAAGGCGCTCGGACTTGCTTGCCAGAGACGACGCGTGCGGGTCCTCAACCGACATGGCGTCGGCGTCCTCCGGCCGCCGCCGGCGACGGGGCCGGCGGCGTGGGGCTTGACCTGACTCAGCTGTCGCGAAGTCCGCGCTCGCCTCGAAAGCTGGACCTTCAGTCGGCGTAACTTCCAGGATGAACGGGCCGTCGCCGAGTGCTGGAGCGAGTTCCGAAACTTCATTCGCTGTCGAACCGGTGAATGAATGTTCTACGCCCGGCCGCTCGCCACGCCGCCGTCGCCGACCTCCGCGCCGGCCGCGCACACGCCGCCGCCGCCGCTCGCCCTCGCCGGAGCCTTCGAGAGGAATATCGCCATTCTCGGAAGGCTCGCGCGGAGAGGGCTGTTCGGGCAGTACGATTACCGCCGATGATGCGTCTACGCGATCGGCCTCTTCATCTCGGTGATCGGCGTGAAGGTGGCCGCCAAAGCGATCTTCGGCCGGCGCATTTCGAGTTGCGTTGGCCTGCGCGCGGGCGTCGACCGACGTTTCTCGGGCGTATTCGCCCAGCTCGGGGCGACCCTGGACGGTGTCGCCGCCACGCCGCCGCCGCCGCCGGCGCCGGCGCCGGCGGCGACCGTCGGGCCCCAGTTGATCTCCATCCGCGCGATGCTCCGCCACACCGGATTCGTCCTGACGCTGCTCGCTTAAGCGTTGCTCGCCTTCGTGGGGTTCGCTAACGCGATGCTCAACAGGATGCACGGCATCGCCATCGCTCTCGTCAACATGCTCTCCAGCACCTTTCGCCTCCGGTTCATCGGATGGGACGACGGCACTCTCATGACTCATGGGTGCTGGCGGCTGGGCGAGTAAATCCGCAGCCTTGAGCCGCTCTAGGCGAAAGGCGGGAGGCACCAGACCATCATCGGTCTCGATCGCCACGCTGAAATGGTAGCGTCGCTCGGTCTCGCCGATCGCTGCGCGTTTCTGGTTGAGGAGATAGAGCGCGATTGGCGTTGGCACCGTGAGCTTGATCTCGGCGCTGCGCTGACGGATGCCCTCCTCCTCGAGACCGCGCATGACGTGAAGAGCGGTCGATTCGATGGAGCGCACCCAGCCCGAACCGCCGCAATGCGCGCAGTGTTGCATGGTCGCTTCGATTAGGCTTGGCCGCAGGCGCTGACGCGAAAGCTCCAGGAGGCCGAACGCACTTATACGGCCAATCTGAATGCGCGCGCGATCGAGACGCATGGCCTCCTTAAGCTTGCGCTCGACGGCTGCATTATTGCGCGGCTCCTCCATGTCGATGAAGTCGATCACGATGAGGCCCGCAAGATCGCGCAGTCGCAATTGGCGCGCAATTTCTTCCGCCGCTTCCGTGTTTGTGCGAAGGGCAGTTTCCTCGATATTCCTCTCCTTGGTGGCGCGACCCGAATTCACGTCGATCGAAACGAGGGCTTCAGTGGGCGTGATCACGATGTAGCCGCCAGATTTCAATTGCACGCTCGGGCTGTGCATTCCATCGATCTGGTTTTCGACCTGATAGCGATGAAAGAGAGGGATGAGCGGGTCTTTGTATTGGTGCACACGCTTGGCGTGGCTTGGCGTTAACATGCGCATAAAGTCCTTGGCCGCCCGGTATCCGTCGTCGCCCTCGACGTGGATTTCGTCGATGTCGCGATCGTAGAGGTCACGGATCGCGCGCTTGATGAGATTAGCTTCTTCGTAGATGAGGGCCGGCGCCGTCGACTTCAGGGTCAAATCGCGGATTTCGTTCCAGAGGCGCATGAGATATTCGAGGTCGCGCTTTATTTCCGCTTTGCTGCGCTCCATACCCGCCGTACGAACGATGACCGACATGCCGTCCGGCACCTCGAACTCCTCCAGGATGTTTTTAAGCCGACGGCGATCCTTGAGATTGGTGATCTTGCGCGAAATGCCGCCGCCACGCGGTGTATTCGGCATCAGCACGCAATAGCGCCCGGCGAGCGAAAGGTACGTCGTGAGTGCGGCCCCTTTGTTGCCTCGCTCTTCCTTGACGACCTGGACGAGCAGAATTTGCCGACGCTTTGTTACCTCTTGGATCTTGTAAGGGCGCGGTGGACGGAACCGACGTGGGCCGACTTCTTCCATGTCGTCGCCCCCGATCGTCTCCACGTCCTCGCCTTCGGCCCTGTCTCCCGCATCTCCGTTGCCATTCGATCCGACGAGTGCACGTTCCTGCTCGAGGAGCGCCTCGCGATCCGCAACCGGGATCCGGTAGTAGTCGGGGTGGATTTCATTGAAGGCGAGGAAACCGTGCCGATTTCCGCCATAATCCACGAACGCGGCCTGAAGGGAGGGTTCTACCCGTGTCACCTTCGCGAGATAGATATTTCCCTTGAGCTGTTTCTTGGTCGCGGTTTCAAAATCGAAGTCTTCTAGGCGATTTCCTTTTAGCAGCGCTACCCGGATTTCCTCGGAATGCGCCGCATCAATCAACATGCGTTTTGCCATAAGGCAATGTCTCCGCGCACGCCACCACGGCCCCGTGCGAACGGCGGGCGGCAGCGTGCCTTGGCTCGCGGACCCGGCTCCCGCGAACTCAACCCGTCAAACACGGTTCCCGCTGTCGGCGGGACCATAACGGGGATCGCGTCCAGCGACCGCTTCCACGGTCACGTTTGAATCCGGATCCGATGTTCAACTATCGTCCGCAACAAGGCCGCTGACCGATAATCCTCACTTAAGCCCCATCGGCGATTCGGCGAGACTCGGTGCGCATATCCACTCAGCCTGCAAAGCGCACGCCCCGCACTTCTTCGAGGCAGCCCGCTGCGGCGGTTCGCATGTGTAACATACCGAGATAGTACACTTTGGACAAATAGTTATTAGCGTGCTGCAGAAGTGGTGCGACCGCGATCAGGCGCACTTCTTCGGCCCGAGAAGCGCCTCTTGGCTCGAAATTTTTCTGTTTCGGGGCATTTCGAGGCAGTATTGCACACAAAACGCGAGTAATTATTGAACTCGCGACTCGAAACCCGTATATGTAGCGGTTGACATGGGATTTGACCGCAAGATGCGGGTAGGAAGGCTACCGTGGCTCGGCTGGCTTGCCGGCTTCGCGGTTTTGCTTGCCTCACCGGCAGAGGGGGCGGAACTCACTGCGACGGCTGTCCATGTCAGCGTTGAACCTGCGCACACCCGCTTCATGGTCGATTTCAGCGATACCACGACGTTCCAGGTCTTCACGCTCCGAGACCCTTATCGCGTCGTGGTCGACTTGCCGCCCATCAACTGGAAGGTCGGGGCATCGGCGACAAGGGAACATGGCGGGGTCATCGACGGCTATCGCTTCGGCCTTTTCAGACCCGACACGTTTCGTATCGTGCTCGACGTCAATCGGCCGGTCGCAGTTGAAAGTGCCGTGACGACAGCGGCCGCCGATGGCGGTATGCACCGCTTGGTTCTCGACCTCTCCTCTATCAGCAAGGCGGAATTCGACCGCACCTACGTAGGACCGCCTCAGCCGAACGAGACCGCTGCTGTGCGGCCGTCGCCACCACCTCCAGTCGGTACTTTGCCGCGCAAGGACGGCAAGCGCATCGTCGTGATCGATCCTGGCCATGGCGGCGTCGACCCCGGGACCTCCGGGACAAGCGGGGTATACGAGAAGGATATCACGCTCGCCGCGGCTAAGGAGTTGAAGCGACAACTCGAAGTAAGCCGGCACTATCGTGTCGTGCTCACGCGCGACAGTGACGTATTCGTGCCCTTGCGCGAGCGCGTGGAGGTCGCCCGCGCCGCGCACGCCCAACTCTTCGTATCCCTGCATGCCGACAGTATTGCGAGTGCAGGTATCCAGGGCAGTTCTGTCTATACGCTCTCCGATAAGGCGAGCGATTCGGAGGCGGCGGCACTCGCCACCAAGGAAAATAAGGCGGACATCATTGCGGGCGCCAATTTGGCCTCCTATCCCTCGGACGTTACCGACATCCTCATCGATCTCGCCCAGCGGGAGACCAAGAACGATTCGATCAAATATGCCCATTTCCTCGTGCAGGAGCTCGACAAGAACGGGCGACTTCTCGGCCGCAGCATGCGCTCGGCCGGCTTTGCCGTTCTAAAGGCGCCCGATGTGCCTTCGGTGCTACTCGAAATGGGATACCTTTCCAACCCTAAGGAAGAGCAACAGTTGCGCAGCCCACAGTACCGTGCCAAGTTGATGGCTGCGGTCAAGCAGGCGATCGACGATTTCTTCGCCGAACAGGAACGATTGACGAAGTCATAGGACCGCCTCAATTTGGCGCCAAAATCACGAGCGTCGTCACCGAAGGCGTTCTTTTTTCAACGCGAAATCGATGATTAAGTGGCTTCTCAAGCGTTTACTTCTTATGGTCGGCCTCCTTGTCGGCCTTGGGATCCTGGGTGCGGCGGGAGTGGTAGCGCTCTTTTACCATTACGGCCGAGATTTACCCGATTATCACCAACTCGCAATTTATGAACCGGCAACCGAAACGCGCGTCCACGCGGGCGACGGGAGGCTTATCGCGGAGTATGCCACGGAGCGGCGCGTCTTCGTTCCGATCGAGGCAATTCCCGCGCGCGTGGTGAAGGCATTCATCGCCGCAGAAGATAAGAATTTCTACACGCATCCGGGCGTCGACCTGCTATCGGTCCTGCGAGCGGGGCTGCAGAATGCCGTACATTTAGGACAGAACCGCCGGCCGGTCGGTGCATCGACAATCACTCAGCAGGTCGCCAAGAATTTTCTATTGACCAACGAAGTCTCGCTCTCGCGCAAGATCAAGGAGGCAATTCTCGCGTTTCGAATCGAACGCGCCTTCACGAAGGAGCATATCCTCGAGCTGTATTTGAACGGAATTTATCTTGGCGGCGGATCCTACGGTGTGGCTGCTGCGGCACTGAACTATTTCGATAAATCGCTCGATCAGCTGAGCATTGCGGAGTGCGCCTATCTCGCCGCGTTGCCCAAAGCCCCGAATAATTACAATCCCGCCCGTTTTCCCGACCAGGCCAAAGCCCGGCGAGATTATGTGATCGAGCGTATGGCCGAGGATGGTTATATCACCGACCAGCAAGCGACCGACGCGAAGAATGAGCCGCTTGTCATAAAAGGTCATGTCGAAAGTGAGTTCGCAAACGCTGGCTATTTCAGCGAAGAAGTTCGCCGCGAACTTGTCGACCGATTTGGCGAAAAGGCGCTCTACGCGGGTGGCCTTTCGGTCCATTCGACCGTGGATCCCAAGCTTCAGGCATACGCTGACCAGGCATTGCGGGAGGGTCTTCTCGCGTACGACAGGCGGCACGGCTGGCGCGGAGCGCTCGGCCAAATTCCGCTCGTGGCCGGTGCGCCGGACGACGCCTGGGTTGCTCGCCTCGCCGATTTCCAGCGCCCAGTCGGTATTGGAAAATGGCAGCTTGCCCTCGTTCTCGGCACCGACGATGGGGGGGCCACGATCGGATTGGGCCATGGCCAAAAGCTCGACGCCAAGGATGTCCTCAAGGGCCGCATACCGTTCGAGGAGCTGAAATGGGCGCGCCCGGAGCTTGAAGAACAGCGCGTCGGTGCGGTACCCCGCAAGCCGAGCGACGTCCTTGCACCAGGTGACGTCGTGCTGGTCGAACCGGTCGAGAAAAACGTCGATGGCAAACCGTATCCGACCGCCAGCTATGGCTTGCGGCAAATCCCGGAAATAAGCGGCGCTGTTGTGGTGATGGACCCACATACGGGACGTGTGCTGGCGCTGACTGGAGGCTATCAGTTCGAGCGCACGCGCGATGAATTCGACCGCGCGGTTCAGGCGAAGCGCCAGCCGGGATCGGCCTTCAAGCCATTCGTATACTTGACCGCGGTGAACAACGGCTACACGCCCTCCACCATGGTTCTTGACGCGCCGTTCGTGTTCGATCAGGGGCCGGGTCTCGGCCTGTGGAAACCCGGCAACTACGAGAAGAAATTTTACGGGCCAAGCCCACTCTTCGTCGGGCTGGAACACTCGCGAAATCTAATGACCGTTCGTGTAGCCCAGAATATCGGAATGGAAAAAGTTGCCGAGACAGCGGAGCGCTTCGGCGTGATCGACCATTTGCAGCGTACGCTGGCGATGGCGCTGGGTGCTGGCGAAACAACGCTGCTGCGGCTCACGACCGCCTATAGCGAACTCGACAATGGCGGCAAGAAAATAACGCCTACCCTCATCGATTGGGTGCAAGATCGCCACGGTACGCTGATCTACCGCCACGACACGCGCGCCTGCGAGGGCTGCGCGAACGTAAGCTGGTCCGATCAGGCCGTTCCCGAGCTGCCTGATACACGCGAGCAGCTCGACGATCCGCGCAGCATATATCAGGTGGTCGCCATGATGCAGGGTGTCATCGAGCGAGGGACGGGTGTGCGCGCGCGAGTGATTGGCAAGCCTCTCGCGGGCAAAACCGGGACCACCGACGAGGACAAGGACACCTGGTTTATCGGCTTCACGCCGGACCTCGTGTGTGGCGTTTATATCGGCTTCGATCAGCCTCGCACGCAGGGTCCGGATGAGCAGGGCGCCTCGGTCGCCCTTCCTGTATTCATTCAGTTCATGCAGAAGGCGCTCAAGGACGAGCCAGCCATACCTTTCCGCATTCCGCCAGGACTTAACATGGTTAGGGTACGTGAATCGGATGGGCTACCGGCACAGTCCGGTGACCGCAATGTGATTTGGGAACCCTTCAAGCCCGGGACGGTTCCGCAAGCGCGCGGCCCCGTTATCGATGGAAGCGGTGTCGACACGAGCGGCAGTCCCGAAAGCTCTCCGGCAGCGCCGACCTCGACATCGGAAGGTACTGGCGGAATCTACTGACAGGCATAGCGGTGGCACTTCGTTTCCCAAGGCTTTGACGTCTGCTCTGCCCGCAGGAGCTTCCTCTTGCGCCATTTCGCCAGCTCCCCTATGAGAGTTACCATGCGCACCGAAATTGCAGCCGTCGTCAGCCAAATCGAGCAGTCTCTTGAGCTGCTGAGGAGGCACCTTTGACCTGGAGAATGCGGAAAAGAAGCTCGCGTCGATGAACGAGCGCGCCGAGGATCCCAAGCTCTGGGAGAATCCTGCCGCCGCGCAGGGCTTGATGCGCGAGCGCACGCTGCTCGAAAAAATGATCGCCAACTACCGCGCATTGGAACGTGAATACAAAGACAGTCTCGAACTCATTGAACTCGCGGAGGCCGAGGGAGACGCCGTTGTTGCGGCCGACGCGGAAGCCACCCTTAGGATGGTGCAGGTGCGTGCCGCCAAGCAGGAACTCGAAAGCCTTCTGGCGGGCGAAGCGGACGGCAACGATGCATTCCTCGAAGTGCATGCGGGTGCCGGCGGCACCGAGTCTCAGGATTGGGCTCAAATGCTTGCGCGGATGTATCTGCGCTGGGCCGACGATCACGGTTACAAGGTCGAATGGATCGAGGAGAGCCCAGGCGAGGAAGCAGGTATCAAATCCGCCACGATCCGCGTTTCGGGAGAAAACGCCTATGGGTGGCTAAAGACGGAGTCTGGTGTTCATCGTCTCGTGCGGATTTCACCCTTCGATTCGAACGCGCGCCGGCACACGAGCTTCGCGTCCGTTTGGGTATATCCTGTGATCGACGACGCGATCGAGATCGAAATACTGGAAAAGGATCTTCGCATCGATACCTACCGGGCGTCTGGCGCGGGCGGCCAGCACGTAAATCGAACGGACAGCGCCGTTCGCATTACGCATATGCCAACAGGCATCGTTGTCCAGTGCCAGAACGACCGCTCCCAACACCGCAATAAAGCGCAAGCCTTCGCCATGTTGAAGGCGCGCCTTTACGAGGAAGAGTTGCGCAAGCGCGAGGCTGTGATCCAGAAGGAGCACGACGCCAAGAGTGACATCGGATGGGGTCACCAAATTCGCTCTTACGTGCTCCATCCCTATCAAATGGTGAAGGATTTGCGCACGGGGGTCGAGACGAGCGATTCACGCGGCGTGCTTGACGGCGACATCGACAGGTTTCTCGAAGCGACCCTCTCGCAGCGGATCAAAGGTGGGGCTGCCGTCCCGGCCACAGTAACGGTAGAGGAGGAATAGGCCAACGCCGCTACTTAAAGCGCTGACTGCCTGCGATCGGCCAAAGAAGGGAGAAACATTTGGCGGCAATTTACGTCTATCCGCGTGACGCCACAGTCGATGGACCAAGGAGAATCGCTATGTTTGCATTCGGGAGAAAAAAGACTGAAATGCCGATGCCCGAGGATGCGCTGCCTGGGCGCGCCACGGCGATGGCGGTCCCCGAAAGGCATTTTGTGAGCGGGCGACCCCTAAAGCCGCCGTTTCCGGCGGGGATGCAGCAAGCACTATTCGGGCTCGGCTGCTTTTGGGGAGCCGAGCGCAAGTTCTGGCAGCAGCGAGGTGTTTACACGACCGCGGTGGGGTACGCTGGCGGGCACACGCCAAATCCGACCTATGAGGAGACATGCACAGGCCTCACGGGTCACGCCGAGGTCGTCCTCGTCGTGTTCGACCCGAAGGTCGTGAGCTACGAAGCACTTCTCAAGCTTTTTTGGGAAAGCCATGATCCAACGCAAGGAATGCGTCAGGGAAACGACGTTGGCACGACCTATCGCTCGGCAATCTATACCTCCGATGACGAACAAAAACGCGCCGCGGAAGCATCCTGCAAGGCCTATCAAAAGGTCCTTGCCGCCGCAGGCTATGGGCCGATTACAACCGAGATTCGGGCGGCCCCGCCATTTTACTATGCCGAGGACTATCACCAGCAGTATCTTGCCAAAAACCCCAACGGCTATTGCGGTTTAGGCGGTACCGGCGTGAGTTGTCCGGTCGGCGCGGCGGTCGCGGTAAGCGCCTGATCGAAACTCGGCGCACCTAACCACACCCGCTTTGGATCGCCTCGTCCGATGTCAACGCGCGCGAGACTGGCGTAGGGCCTTCGCGCAATAGAAAGATGCGAAGACCGACAACGCCCTCGCGCTCAGAGTGCTTTGAGGGCTTTCAAGACCTCGTCGACGTGACCTGGGACCTTTACCTTGCGCCACGCCCCTCTGATCTTGCCAACCTTGTCGATCAGAAAGGTCGAACGTTCGATGCCCATGTATTTGCGGCCATACATGCTCTTTTGCACCCAGGTGGCGTAGGCCTTGCAGATTTCGCCGCTCTCGTCGGACACAAGTACGAAGGGAAGGTCGTACTTCGCCTTGAATTTGTCGTGAGAGGCGACGCTGTCGCGAGAGACGCCAACGACGACGCCGTCGATGTCGCCGAACTTCGGGAGCGAATCACGAAAGCCGCAGGCCTCGGCAGTGCAACCGGAGGTGTCATCTTTCGGGTAGAAGTAGAGAACGACGTTCCGGCCCTTGAGCTTGGACAGAGTGACTTTGCCGCCCCCATCGGTCGGCGCGGTGAAATTGGGGGCGGGATCGCCCACATCGAGACTCATGGTAACGCCTCCTTCGCTTGATTTGACGTTGATGCCGTCGAACCGACCATGTTCGCCGGCGCAAGTTTTCGGGCGGGTTCCTCGATCAGGAACGCGAAATGTTCTCGCACACGCTCGGCGGTCGCGCAAAGTGCCGCTTTGAGCGTGGAAAAGTCAACCGCGCCGGCAGCACGCGAGATCACTTGACGCAAGCCGTCGGTCGCTTGATCTTCTTCGAAAGTCCGTTGCTCAGCCAGGCGCAAAATACCTTGAACGCGACGCCACAAACGCGTTGCCGCGATTAAGTCGTCGGCCATTTCGTTCTCGAGAACGCTGGCCGCTCTCAGACGGTCGAATGCCTCGGTGGTGTTCGGGCTAAGTACCTGCGGATAGGAATTTCCGTATCGAAGTTGGAGGTATTGCGCGATGAACTCGAGATCGACGAGTCCGCCGCGTACGCGCTTGCCTTCCCAAATGTTGCTCGTAGCGTGCGTTTTTTCGATGAGGGCGCGCATTTCGGCAACGTCATGGAGGAGCTTTTCAGGCTTGCGCGGCGCGGTCAGCACGTCGGCAAGTGCAGCCTCGATCCTTGCGGCGAACGCCACTGGACCGGCGACGACGCGCGCGCGCGTCAACGCCATATGCTCCCAAGTCCACGCGTCGCGCATTTGATAGTCGAGAAATCCTTGGAGGCTCGTCGCCAGGGGGCCTTTCTCGCCCGATGGTCGCAGTCGCATATCGACGTCATAGAGCCGGCCTTCAGCGGTGGGAGAGGTAATGGCGCTCAGGAGACGCTGGGAGAGGCGAACGAAATAATGACTGGGCGCAAGAGGGCGGCGCCCATCGGTCGCCTCGATACCGGCAGGGACATCGTAGATGAACAGAAGATCGAGATCGGACGTCATCGTCATTTCTCGCCCGCCCAACTTGCCGAGTGCGATGACGGCAAGATCGCCCACGGGAAGCCGGCCGTGCGTTTCGGCGAGTTCCGCCGTGACCGGCTCGATGAGCGCGCCGATAACGCATTGCGCGATATCCGCAAGCACGGGCCCTGCCGCCTCGGGGTCGAGCGTGCCCCGAAGCATTTGCACCCCGACCTGGAATTTTCGATCATTCGTCCAACGGCGCGTGATATCCAGCACGTCCTCGAAATCGTTTGCTTGGCGAAGCGCCTCTGCAAGGCTGGTGGCGAGCAACGAACGATCGGGCAGCGGGCGGAAAAAATCGCCGGTAAGAACGGAGTCGAGAAGAAGAGGATGCTGGGCTAGCTGGTCGGCAATGCGCGGAGCACTCCCCATGATCTCGGCAACAAGGCCGAGCAGACTGGGGTTCGCATGAAAGAGCGAAAAGAGCTGCACACCCTGCGGCAAGCGTGAGAGGAACCGGTCGAAACTAAGTAGGGCGGCATCGGGGTTTGCCGCTTTGGCCACGGCATCGAGCAGTGCCGGCGTCAGCTCCGTCAATAGCTCGCGCGCGCGGGTCGAACGCATGGCTCGGTAGCGGCCATGATGCCAGCCGCGGATTATTGCCGAAGCAGTCGCGGGTTCAACAAAGCCCAACCCCTCGATCGTCTTGAGGGTATCCGGATCGTGGTCGGCACCCGTAAATACAAGATTTCCAGATGCTACGCCGAGATTAGGCGCCTCCTCGAAAAGGCGTGCATAATACGCCTCGACCCGCCTCAGATGCCGCAACAACTCGGCGCTGAACGCAGCGCTGTTTTCGAAGCCGAGAAAGATCGCGAGGTGCTCAAGGCCATCGGTACTCTCGGGCAGTTCCTGGGTCTGCTGATCGTCGACCATTTGCAGGCGATGTTCGACGCGACGCAGAAAGCCATAGCTCTCGATGAGCTGATCGCCGATCTCTTGCTTGACGTGGCCTCCGGCGACGAGTGCCCGCAGCGCATCGCACGTTCCGCGCGCGCGCAAGGCAGGCTCGCGCCCGCCCCAGATGAGCTGTTGTGTTTGCGCGAAGAATTCGATCTCGCGAATGCCGCCACGGCCAAGTTTGAGATTCTGGCCCAGAACGATGATTTCATCGCCACCCCGATGAGCGTTGATCTGTCGCTTGATCGAGTGAATATCCCGGATTGCCGCGAAGTCGAGATGCTTGCGCCAAAGAAAGGGTCTGAGCCCGCGCAGGAAGCGCTCACCCGCCGCAAGATCGCCCGCGACAGGTCTCGCCTTGATGAAGGCTGCACGCTCCCAATTCTGCCCGAGGCTTTCGTAGTAAAATTCGGCGGCGGTCGTCGAAAGGGCTACGGGCGTTGCTGCCGGGTCGGGGCGAAGGCGCAGGTCGGTGCGAAATACATAGCCATCCGGCGTACGCTCCTGCATCATGCGAACGATGTTACGAGTGAGTTTCACGAAATTCTTGTTGATCGTATCGCGGTCGTCGCACTGAACGATTTCATCGTCGTAAAGTGCTACGAGGTCGATGTCGCTCGAGTAATTGAGCTCGAATGCGCCGAGCTTTCCCAGGCCGAGGATGAAATAGCCCGATCCCTCCTCTGGCCGCTTGCCGTCGACAAGCCTGAGCCAGCCGCGAGCGGCCGCCTGCGCGAGCTGGTGGCGCACGGCAAGCTGAAGCGACAGGGCGGCGACTTCGCTCAAGGATGCGGTGACCCGCTCGAGCGGCCATGTCATTGCGATGTCGGCAACCGCGATTGCAAGTGCCGCGCGCCGCTTGGCCGTTCGCATCGTAGCCATGACCTGATCGGTGGCGGCAGCCGTAGGATCGACCTGGCCGAGATCGCTGAGAACTTGCGAGTAGCTTTCTTCGACGCTGCCATTCAATAATGAACATGTGAAGGCCACATCGATCAGGGCACAATGGGTAAGGAACGGACTGTTGCCGAATAGGGCATCGAGCATCCGTCGCATAGTGGCGTCGCCGACGAGCGCCGCCGCAGCGGTCTCCAGCGCCCGATCGCCGCTTGCCGCCGCCTCTTCGGTCCACCGTTCAAGCCCGATCGCGGCGCGGACGGGGTCTGCGGCTCTTGGCAGTGCCGGCGAATCTGTCAAGAACGTCGAACTTTCCATTTCCTATCGGGTCCCGACGCTGCAAACTGCGCGAAGGCTGCATGACGGTCAAGCGTTCTCGAGGAAATCGCCCTAAGTGGTTCCCCATTCGGTAAAAATTTTCTTGGAGGTTATCGTCACGCTGCTGGCGGGCCTGGTGATTGTCGCGGCCCTCGCGCTTTGGCGGCTCTCGGCCGGTCCCATCTCACTCGACTTCCTTACGCCCTACTTCGAATCCGCACTGTCGGCGACCGACAACCGGTTCTCGGTGAGGCTCGACAGTACCGTGCTTCTGTGGGACGGCTGGAGCCGCCCGCTGGATCTTCGTGCGCGCGGCATCCACGTGCTCGACCCGCAGGGTGAACCGCTCGCCACGCTGCCGGAGATGGCCATGCGCCTGAGCGTAAGCGCCCTCAAGCACGGCGTCGTCGCGCCGACATCGCTGGAGGCCATCGGCGCGAGGGTTCACCTTCGCCGCCGGGCCGACGGTGCGCTCGACCTCAAATTTTCCGACGAAGCGAGGGAGCCAAACCTCCCCGGAGTGGTCCCGACCCTGACTGCGGACCTGCTGAAGCCGACCGATCCCCAACACCCGTTGAGCTACCTCCGCGAGATAAGCATCACCAACGCGGAATTGGTGATCGACGACGCCAGGTGGGACACGTCATGGAAGACCCATATCGACCGCTTGGCGTTCGACCGCGACGCCGTAGGTATCAGAGGAAGTGCTTCCATCCAATTCACGGTCAACCAGAATGTGAGCCACGTCTACGCAAGCGGTCTCTATGTCGCGGCGACCCAGCTAATAAATCTCAGCGCGTCGTTCGCCGAGGTCCGTCCGGCGGTTTTTGCCCGTGCGACACCTGCGCTTGCGCCACTCGAGGGGTTCTCCTTGCCGCTCAGCGGGCATCTTGAATCGCATCTGGACCTCGCCGGACACATCGAGGAACTTCACTTCAACGTCGCAGGGGGTTCCGGCGGGATCCAGATCGCCGATCTCTTTCCAGATGAGATTGCGGTGCAGAGCATATCCCTGAGTGGCGCCCTCGAAGATCGTGGGGAGCGACTGACACTCGATCAGGCCCTTGTCGACCTCGGCGGTACCACGATTGGGCTGTCTGGCGCCGTCACGGGGCTCGAGGGTGTGAGTCAATTTGCCATGGAATTGACCGCACATAATCTCAAGATCGATCAGTTCCCGCAGCTTTGGCCCCCCAAATTGGCACCGAATCCGCGCGCGTGGATTACCGCGAATCTTTCGGGGGGCGCCGTGCAGGATATGCATGCGAAAATCATCGCCCATGGAGACGGCCTCGACCTCGCGAGTGTCAAGCTCGACCAGCTCGGCGGAACGATGACTTTGTCGGATATCGATGTGCATTATCTCGGGAAGATGCCGAGCGTGAGCGGTACTTCTGGCGAAGTACAATTCGACGACAAAAGCTTCAATATCAGCCTCAGCAAGGGTGCCGTCGAAGGATTGTCGATCGATCAGGGTACGATCGCGATCACGGGACTCGATGGCGACGATCATCGCATTGGGATAGATCTGGCCATTTCGGGATCGCTACAAGGAGCGCTTCGGCTTATCGATTATGAACCACTCGGCTACGCATCCGCACTCGGTCTCGATCCCAAGACGGTAGACGGCACCGTCTCAGCCCAGCTCGATCTCAAATTCCCACTTTTGCACGATCTTCGTTTTGCGCAAGTCCAATTGGGTGCGACTGCCGATCTCAAAGACGTATCCATCGCAAACGAATTTTTCGACCAAGACGTCACCAATGGCGTCCTCGCTCTCAAGGTCGACAAGGACGGCATGAATGTTACGGGCACTGCCAACATTGGACCGGCTCCCGCAACGTTTAGTTGGAACGAGCGCTTTGGTAAAACGATCGATCGGACCGTCCATCTCAAGGCCGAGCTCGACGACGCGTCGCGTAAGGCATTCGAGCTCGATTACGACGGAATGCTTCTCGGTCCGACACCGCTCGACCTCCAATACCATGCTAGCGACCGTACGTCCGCGAAGATCGAGGTTTCGGTCGATCTAGGCAGATCGACGATGACACTGCCTTACACCGACTGGCGGAAAGACCCCGGCACGCCCGGCACGGCACGTCTGTCGCTAGTCACGGCAAACGACAAATTGAAGACAATTTCAAGCTTCGATGTCGAAGCGGGCGATCTGGTTGCCAGGGGGCAGGCGGATTTCGATGTGCAAACCGGTGCCTTGCGCACCATCGGGTTCGATCGCTTGACGTTTGGGCACAACGACCTTTTCGGCAGGGTTGAGCGGCGCACGGATGGCACTTACGACGTCCGCGTACGTGGGCCCAGCATCGACGTCTCGCCATTGGTCAAACTGAAGAAGACAAGCGAGACGGCGTATCAAATGGGTCCAACCGCACCACCTGAACGCGGACCCAGGCTGGCCCTCAATATCGCCGCAGATACGCTGTGGCTTTCGAACAGGACGAACCAGACTTTGCACGACGCGAGCGCTTCGATCGACTATGACGGGCTTCGGCCCACGCGCGCCGAGGTGGACGCAAAGACGAAGAGTGGCGCGCCGGTCACAATCCGGATTACGCCCGCCGACAATTCGCGCGACCTATTGATCAGTTCGACCGACGCCGGCGAGGTATTCAGAGCACTCGATTTCACCGACGATATCGTGCGCGGGAAACTCGTGGTTACCGCTCGTTACGACGATACAGTTCCAGAATCGCCCCTCGCGGGGACGGTGAAGATCGACGATTACGCGGTCCTCAACGCACCACTGATGGCGAAGATCCTCACGCTCGCGTCGTTTTCGGGCATCGTCGATAGAATGAACGGTGAAGGAATCGGATTTTCGAGCCTTGCGGTCTCTTTCACCAAGACAGGTCCGCTAATCACAATGCAGGACGGCCACACCTCGGGATCGGACCTCGGCTTCACGTTCGAAGGAACGTTCGATCTCGATGCCGAAACCGTCATGGTGAAGGGCACAATCGTGCCGATCTACACGCTTAACAGCTTGCTTGGACATATTCCGCTATTGGGCGACATCCTGGTCGGCCCGAAGGGTGGAGGATTGTTCGCCGCCACCTATCAGGCAAACGGCAAAATCGACAATCCGAATGTGTCGGTCAATGCGCTCTCCGCTCTGGCGCCAGGTATTCTCCGAGAGCTTATATCGGGCAGCAGCGCGTCAGCGCCCGAACAAGCGCAAACACCCAGCAGCGGTACATCGCCACCCGCGCAAATCCAACCGCCGAGATTGAATGACCGTTAGTTCGGATCTGAAGTTCCTAAACGTGGCTGCCACCAAAATGCTAGGAACTTCAAATCCGAATGCCACACTCGATACAATATATTTCTCGTGTGGCTTTGAATCCGAAATTCGCTCCCGGTCCCGCCCCCTAATGTGGCGAATTTCGGATTCGCCACACTAAACGACCTTCATGATCGCATGCCTCTTCCGGCCGTGGGAGAGCTTGATGATGCCGTCCGCATTGACGTCCGACACCGTCAAAACGCGTTTTTCGTCAGTAACGACCTCGTCATTCACGCGGATTGCGCCGTCTCGAATTTTCCGACGCGCGTCGCTGTTGCTCGACGCAAGGCCAATCCTGTTGAGAAATTCGATGAGCGCCGAACCGGATTCGAGATTCCGACGGCTCACTTCGATTGTGGGCAATTCCTCGCCTGCGGCTCCCTCGACAAAGGTGCGGCGTGCCGTCTCCGCGGCCGCGTCGGCAGCCGGCCTGCCATGGCAAAGGGCCGTCGCCTCGTTCGCCAGCACGATCTTGGCGTCGTTGATCGCGTTTCCCTTCATCGAGTCGAGACGTTCGATCTCATCGAGGGGAAGATCGGTGAAGAGACGCAGAAAGCGCCCAACATCCGCGTCATGTGTATTGCGCCAAAATTGCCAATAGTCATACGGCGCAAGCATTTCGCCATTGAGCCATACCGCGCCCGATGCGGTTTTGCCCATCTTGCTACCCGCCGAAGTCGTTATCAGCGGGGTCGTCAGGGCAAATAGCGTCCGCCCGTCGACCCGCCTTCCGAGATCGATTCCATTCACGATATTGCCCCATTGGTCCGAGCCGCCCATTTGCAGAGCGCAACCGTAGCGTCGGGCCAATTCCAGGAAATCGTACGCCTGCAAGACCATGTAGTTGAATTCAAGAAAGGAAAGTGGCTGATCACGCTCCAGGCGGAGCTTGACGCTGTCCATGCCAAGCATGCGATTGACCGAGAAATGGCGGCCGATGTCGCGCAGGAAGGAAATATATTCGAGCCGGTCCAGCCATTCGGCATTGTTGACCATCGTTGCGTCGCTCGGCCCGTCGCCGAAGGTAAGGAAGTTCGTGAAGACGCGCTTGATGCTCGCCATATTTGAAGCGATCTCTTCTTCGCTCAAAAGCTTTCTTGCCTCATCCTTTCCTGATGGGTCGCCGACCTTGGTCGTTCCTCCGCCCATCAGCACGATCGGCCTATGGCCTGAGCGCTGAAAATGGCGCAAAAGCATGACAGAAAGGAGATGTCCGACGTGAAGGCTCCGCCCGGTGCAATCAAAACCGACGTAGGCCACGATGCGCCTTTCCGCCATGAGCGCGTCGAGCGCTGGCGGATCGCTGACCTGGTGCACGAACCCGCGGGCTTGGGCGATGCGCAAGAAATCTGAACGAAACTCTGGCATGGCTCGGCTGCAGTAACCCTTTGGCATCAGGCGATAATGACGATCGGAATCGCACGGCTTGCCGGGCGCGCGGAGCTTTAGCACAATCGCCTTGTACCGACAACGACGAGCCGCCGCGTTCACGGCGCTTTGGCTAGCGAAGGAATCGTTAATCGGATGGACTTGGACTTGCCACTGACCGCCCTCGGCCTGATGAGCGGCACTTCCCTCGACGGCATCGACGTGGCCCTCCTGCGCACGGACGGCGAGTCGCTCATTGAAACAGGGCCTTGGGCCACCTTTACCTACGAGCCCAATCTGCGAGAGCTTGTACGCGATGTCTTGGGAGCGAGGGGCCTTGTGGGAGAGGCCGAGTCCGAACTTACGCTTGCCCACGCGAAGGCCGCTCGACGATTTCTCGAACAGCACCGAATTTTGACCGAAGCTGTCGACCTCATTGGCTTTCATGGCCACACGATACTCCATCGCCCTCAAGACGGCCGGACGATACAAATCGGCGACGGAGCGCTTCTTGCACGCGAGACGGGCGTCTCGGTCGTGAACGACTTCCGAAGCGCCGATGTCGCGGAAGGCGGTCAGGGCGCGCCATTGGCGCCGCTTTTTCATGCCGCCCTCGCGCGGGGATTGGATTTACCGGTCGCGGTCCTCAATCTTGGTGGTGTCGCTAATGTGAGTTGGATTGGCGCTGACAATGCGGTTATTGCCTTCGACACGGGGCCAGGCAATGCGCCGGTCGACGATTGGGTCCGGCATCACACGGGAGAGGCCATGGACACTGGTGGAGCACTTGCGCGAGCGGGGCGAGTAGATCGCACCCTTCTCGCCGACTTGCTCGACCACCCTTATTTCGATATGCCGCCACCCAAGTCTCTCGATCGGAACGATTTCGGTTGGCGCGCGGTTGCGGGGTTGAGCGTGGAGGATGGGGCCGCGACCTTGGCCGCGCTTGCAGCGCACGGCGTTGCTCGCGCGGCCGACCATTTTCCAGCGCCCGTGAGACGGTGGCTCGTTACCGGCGGCGGGCGGCACAATTCGGCGATTATGTCGGCGCTCGCAGGGGTTCTTGGGGTCGGCGTCGAGCCGGTTGAGGCGGTTGGGTGGCAGGGCGACGCACTTGAGGCTCAGGCGTTCGCTTGGCTTGCCGTAAGGTCGTATCGCGCGCTGCCCCTTAGCGTGCCTTCGACGACGGGCGTACGGCGCCCCCTCACGGGCGGCAGACTCTTCCGAGCGCAGGGTCGCTGAAAGCAACCCAAAAAACGCAAACCCGATCCGTGGCAGCCGCCATAGCTCGCAAGTGCGCGCCCAGTACTTACTCGGCTGCCTGCGCCATTCTGGCGTCGAGATAGCTTTCCATATGGGAAACGACCACTTCCAAATGCTGAGCGAAGAAGTGATTTGCTCCGGGCACAAGGCGGTAGTCGATTTTTATGCCGCGCTGATGATTGAGTTTGTCCACCAGCTTGTTCACAGAATCGACCGGGACGATTTCGTCGGCATTGCCTTGCACGATAAGGCCTGAGGCAGGACACGGCGCGAGGAACGAGAAATCGTAGATGTTGGCCGGCGGGGCCACCGATATGAAGCCGTCGATTTCCGGCCGCCGCATGAGCAACTGCATGCCGATCCAGGCACCAAAGGAAAAGCCCGCGATCCAGCAGCTCGTCGAATTTGCATTGAAGGTCTGGAGCCAGTCGAGTGCGGAAGCAGCGTCGGAAAGCTCACCCTCGCCCCGGTCGAAGCTGCCTTGGGAGCGCCCGACGCCGCGGAAATTGAAACGAAGCGTCGAAAATCCCCTGCGCACAAAGGCCTGGTAGAGATTGTAGATAACCTTGTTGTTCATTGTGCCGCCATGCTGCGGGTGCGGATGCAGCAGCAGCGCAACGGGCGCGTTGGGCACCTTGCTGTGGTGGTAGCGGCCCTCGATGCGGCCCTCGGGCCCGCTGAAGATGACTTCAGGCATGGATCAAAACTTCCTTATTAACCCACTCGACATAAGGCCGGAGGCCGGTTTCCGCACGGCACGCCGGTTGAGCTCCCCCGCGGCTTGTCGACTTGGCCGCTTAACTTGACCGTTAATTCTGGGCAAACTATATGCCCGCCTTGGTACCCTGCGGCCGAGGGGCCTGATTTTGGCCATGTCGGACCAGCCGGGGAATGCCGAGAGATATCGCAGTCGGGCGATGATTTTCAAGAGCTTACGCGATCAAATTGACTCGATGATGGTCCGGGACCCTGCAGCACGGTCTCGGATCGAGGTCGTTTTGGCCTATCCGTCGCTTCATGCGCTGCTCATTCATCGCCTTGCGCATGCGGCTTGGCGCCGGGATTGGCGGCTTCTGGGCCGGGTTTTATCCAATTTCGGACGCTTCCTGACCGGCATTGAAATACATCCAGGGGCGAAGATTGGTTCGCGGCTATTCATCGACCACGGGCTCGGGGTGGTGATCGGCGAAACGGCAGAGGTCGGCAACGACGTTACGATGTACCACGACGTAACGCTTGGCGGGGTGCTGCCGTCGGTGAATTCGGCGTCACAGATCGGGGTCAAGCGCCATCCGACGATCCAGGATGGGGTAATCATCGGATCGGGGGCTCAGGTGCTGGGCGCCATTACGGTAGGCGAGGGTGCCCGGATCGGAGCCAACGCCGTGGTCACCAAAGATGTTCCCGCCGGGGTCACGGTGGTCGGCAACCCATCGCGCGTCGTTATGCCGCACGATAGACGAGCCGCAACGACATTCATGGCCTACGGCACCCCGACGGGCGAAATGGCCGATCCCCTACTGCGCGCGATCGAGGATCTGCGCAGCCATGTGAATACGCTGAGCGTCCAGGTCGCAGAGCTCGAAGCGCGCCTCGCGGCCGAGGAAAACCGCCAAGCGGAGGATGAGCCACCGAGTCTGGCTGCATCGGGTAAGCTCTAAAAGCATTTCAAAAAATCATGTCGCGGCATAGGCTGGGCCACGTGAACGCCGTCTATCTTGATTACAACGCGACGGCGCCGGTACGGCCGGAGGTTTGTGCCGCCGTCGCCGAAGCTCTCGCGGCGCTGGGCAACCCGTCATCCGTGCATCGCTTCGGGCAAAAGGCGCGGCGTCGAGTCGCGGATGCGCGCGAATCGGTTGCTGCGCTCGTTGGTGCTCGTCCGGCCGAGGTCGTATTCACGAGTGGCGGCACCGAGGCGAACAACCTCGCACTCCGCGGCTGCAGCCGCACGCGCATAATCGTATCGCAGATCGAACACGATTCCGTCCTCGGCGCTGTGCCGCAGGCGACGCGTATTCCCGTCGACGAGAATGGGATCGTCCGTATCGACTCGCTTGAAACAACCCTTGCGGCGGATCCGGAGCCGTCACTCGTCTCGGTAATGCTCGCGAACAACGAGACGGGCGTCATACAGCCGGTCGAAGAGGTTGCGGCATGCGCTCATGCCCATGGCGCCCTCGTACATTGCGATGCGGTTCAGGCGGCGGGAAAGATCCCGGTCGACATCACAGTACTCGGTGTGGATTTCATGTCGCTTTCGGCCCACAAGCTTGGTGGGCCGCAGGGTGTGGGCGCCTTGATCGTGCGAGACGGTGTCGAGATTGCCGCACGTCTTCGCGGCGGCGGGCAGGAACGGTCAATGCGCGCGGGCACGGAAAATGTGCCCGGCATCGCCGGCTTTGGCGTTGCCAGTTTGGCCGCACGCCAGGCGCTCGAGGGTTACTCGCGCTTGACGGCGCTCCGCGATCGCCTAGAGAGCCGGATTCGGACGATGGCGCCCAGTGCCCGTTTCTTTGGCCAAGGTGCTCGAAGGCTTGCCAACACGGCGTGCTTTACGATGCCGGATGTTCCAAGCGAAACCCAGGTGATCGCCCTCGATCTTGCCGGAATTGCGGTTAGCGCGGGGTCAGCATGCTCATCGGGGAAAGTTCGACCGTCCCATGTCCTGCAGGCCATGGGTGCGAGCGACGCCGAGGCTGGCAGCGGCATTCGCGTAAGCCTTGGCTGGTTGACCGATGACGTTGAAATCGACCGCTTCCTTGAGGCTTGGTCCGCTATAT
>DASPOR010000002.1 GCA_035625915.1 Alphaproteobacteria bacterium
CGATTCCTTCATGAAATGCCGCTGTCTTGTGGTGGCTGAGGGCTGTCTCGACTGACGACGGTCGAACGCAAGAAGCGCCCTAGGCGAACATAAAGGAAGGAGCCTTCGCCGTCGTGAAGGCTCTGGCCCCTTCCCCCTTGCCCTCAGGCCGCTGCCGAGGTCTTAGTTCTGCAATCGACATGTTTGTCCAGAACAACCTGGCCGGTTTCAAGAAGCGATTTGAGGTTGGACAGAACCTTCGGCCATCCACCGGAAACGCCTTCGATAAGCTTCGACGGTGCGGTGTCTATGCTGTGCGTGACTGTCAGCTTGACGGCGGCGTCTTCGGGTTCGATATCGAACACACAATGGGAATAGCCGTCGGCTTTGAACTCGGGATTCCATTCATTGCGCCACTTGATGGCAAGGCGCTTAGGGGGAACACTTTCGACGATCTCGCCGGCGTCGGCGGTTTGGCCGTCAGGAAAGCACAGTTTCCATGGTGAACCGGCCTTCCAGTCGCTCTCGCAATGCATGCCAAACCAGTATTGCTTCATGAATTCAGGGTTGATCAGGGCGTCCCACAGCTTTTGCGGTGTTGTCTTGATAAAGGTCGTGTAAACGAATTCGCTCTTACTCATGATGGTCCTCCTCCAAGGCTTGTTTCAGGTTGTGAAGTGCCTTTAGCCGGCCCCGCTCGAACTTGCCGATCCAGCGCGTGTATATCTCGTTGATTGGCACAGGGTTGAGGTAATGCAGCTTCTCGCGCCCTTGCCACTTCGTCACGACGAGGCTCGCCGCTTCCAGCAAGGCAAGGTGCTTGGTTACCGCCTGACGGCTCATGTCATGGCCTTCGCACAAGTCGTTAAGCGTTAGCCCACTTTTCATACGCAGCCGGTCAAGCAAGGCGCGGCGGCTGCCATCGGCTAACGCTTTGAACACTTTGTCCCGATCGGTAACCACACCCATATTATGCAACTAAACGGTTGCATGAGTCAAACGCTTCATTTTTGGGAAATCCCTACGAAATCGATCTTGGTCCAACTCACCGCGCTTGTGGGCGAGAAAGTGATTCCACAAGCGGCACAGCTCGCGAGCGAAAGATTGCCGCCGAGGCATACGCTGAAGCACTCCGGGACCATAGGCCCTAGAGGGAAGGGAAACGGGTTGGCACGTGCTGACCGTCACGATGCATCCGGTCGCGCGGCACGACCCATTGTATTGCTTGCCATTGACCTCGATTGCGATTGGCGTCGATTGCGGCGAGTCATGTTTGCGCTTTTGGCCACGGATCAACCAAAGGCATTGCACCCCTTGCGGAGCGCACGAACACAGTTCGAGAGTCGCGCCGGAGTGCTGGTTTACCGCAAGGGCGGCAGATGCGCAATCTGCGAGCCGATCTCGTAATAGCCCTCCCTGATTGCGCGGAAAGGCTTGTCTCGCGCCGACGTCACCGGCAGGAACATATCGTCTAGCGGTATCTCGCCGGCGATGTGGCGGGCGAGCTCGCGGCCGAAGACTGTACCGGGCGCTATGCCTCGGCCGTTGTAGCCAGCGAGCGCGATCATGTTCTCTGCCGGCGCATGCAAGCGCGGCAGATGGTTTTTGGTCATGCCGATCCGCCCGTACCATTCGTGCTCAAGCGTCACCTCGCCGAGCTGCGGGAACAATGTCCGGATGTGCCGAAGCGCCCAGCGGCGATGGATTGCGGCGGCGGCGCCGCGGAGCGCGCCGACACTACCGACGATGAGGCGGCCGGCATCGTCGGTGCGAAACCCGGTGAGCACGGTGCGCGTATCCCACGCCCCCTGCCCTTCCGGGAGGATGGTGCGCCGGAGATTGTGGCTGAGCGGCGCCGTCGCGACGTGGAAGAAGGGCAGCACGACCTGCTCGCCGCGTAGCTCGGGCATGATGTGGACAGTGTAGGCATCGGTCGAGAGCACGGCCCATTTCGCGCGGACGCTGCCGCCTTGCGCAGTGAGGCGCCACACGCCGCCCTCGCGCACGATGCGCTCGACCGGGCTCCCCGTGAAGACGCGGGCGCCAGTGGCGATAGCCGCACGGCCGAGGCCGCGCACGTAGGCGAGTGGTTGGATCGTCCCGGCGCGGAGGTCGAGAAGGCCAGCGGGATAGAAAGAAGTGCCGGTTTTGGCGCGGGTCTCATCGGCGTCGAGGACGCGCACCGGTGCGCCGAGCGCTTGCCACTGCCGCGCCCGCTCCTTGATCTCAGCAGCACCCTTTTCGCCGGCGCCGCAGTGGATCGTGCCGACGCGCTTCAGCTCGCATGGGATCTTGTGCTTATCGACGATATCAAAGACCGCGCGCGGGGAATCGCGCAGAAGGTCGAGGAGCCGGTTGCCGTGGACCGGCCCGAGCGTTTCCCGGAGGGCGAACGGCATCACCCAGAGGCCGGCATTGACAAGCCCCGTGCTCCGTCCGGCGGCACCATAGCCGATCTCAACCGCTTCGAGCACGACGACGCCGAGACCCCGTTCGGCAAGATGCAGGGCAGTCGACATGCCCGTGTAGCCAGCGCCGACGATTGCGACATCGGCGACAACATCGCCAGCAAGCCTCTCCGTCGCGGGGGGCGGCGGAGCAGTCCGCTCCCAGAGACCGTGCGACCGTTGATCGTTTAGCATTTCCACGCTCCATCATCATTTGCACGGCACGTCACATTTCATCGTCGGTATGGACCGTAAATTCGACGAGCACCATCTTTCTGGGAACGTTCAGTACCTCGGCGCAGATAACGACAACGCGCCCACAAAGCTCGAATCGCTGCTCAAGGGAGCGCCCGAAATCCGCTATCGGCCATCTGCGATTTTTCGGTCAATGCAACGGGCTGCTAATCATGTAGGTGCCGGACTGCGCGCCGGCGGGGGCGGTGACGGCGATGCTGTCGCCCGTCGGTATGTCCGCAAGGGTCGTATGGCATGCGCCCGGTCCTGTAATGAACAGCGTCTTCACCAAACTATTCCCGGACAATAGATTGACACTTATGCCGCCCGCACCAGCTCCCTCAGTGGCAACGCAAACAGTTACCATTACCCGAGCCTTCTGCACTTCGTTATCGTAAATTGGATAGGATTGATTCGCCGCCACGAGCCATTTGCCCTCCTGATTGACCTGGGCCTCAACCCCGGCGAAGGCAACGACCGAGAACAGCGTCGCGCCCGCAATTACTTGTACGACACGCCTTGCCCGAATACCGACCGAACGCGGATTTCCGTTTTGAATGGAATTTTCCATTTTGACACCCCCGCCCCTAAGCCGCGCGTTCTTTCTCCCTTGGCATCGACTGGCGCTGACCCGCGGAGGCCACGGGCCCCCGATCGGCCCGAATCCTTGGGCGGGCATCTTACCATGATTGGCCTATAGCGCGGAGGCCGATTTAGCGCAAAAGAAGCCCCGCCGGATTGGGAAGGGGCGGGGCAAGAGAGGTGAGTCGGTCGGGCGCACTGTGGGAGCCAGCATCGACCCGATGCGTCCGATCAAACGTGCAATGTCTTAAATTGTCGGTGCGCAATCGCATTGATCCGGATCAACCGTCAAGATCTGGCGATTGGAACGCGCGGTCTTTGCTAAGTAACGGCGCGCAACGATTGCATACCCGTCGCGCCCTTTCCGCCTCCGTTTTAAGCGCGACGCTGCAGTATGAGCAAATGTGTTGTTCCTCTATGGCTTTGCAAATTGCTTTGTCCGTATCATCGATTTGACGGTCTCTCTCCTTACTCATGGCGATGCCCTCCTGCGAAATACCGACAAATCCCGGAAGGCCTTACTGCGATTTCCACCCGTGGGGATCGGCGGCATTGATCGGGCTACTGAACTCATCAAAGCGAAGCATAGCGGATTTTGTAGATTACATTCCAGCGGTGGTGGGCCGACCGGGGTCAAACTGGGCACTGGGTCCTGGAGGTGGCGATCACGGCCAAACCACGGAAACTTCGTGCCTCTTAATGAAGGCCGAGACTTGTCGATGCTGGTGATTTACGTGTCCGCTTTCGAGCTCCAAGCTGCGATCGTGGCCATATCAGAAGGGGATATCCCAACATCTAGACCACAGCCACGATTACGTGTGCCTGAATTTTGGCAGCAACCTCGCCACTGCCGTGTCTTTCCGCAATTGCGGATGCGGCGTAGTCGGTTGCAGCTTCCAGTTTACCCGCATCTCTGGCCTCGATTTCGTTGCGAAGAGGCGTTCCCTGACAGTAAGCAATGGCAGGATGGCGCGGTGAGGATGCACGGCTTTGTTCGGCTCTAGTCTCGATCACCACACGGGAGAAACCTGTGTCCTCTAGCTCGCTACGGATCAGTGCCGTATCGTGGTAACCGTGCGGCGTGCGTGCCAGAAAGCGCGGCGGATCGTTCGGAAAAATCTTTGCGAGAGCATTTGTCACATCATCCGCAAAAACGTTCTCCTCGATGCGATCCCATACGTTGAATAAAAAATATCCTCCGGGCTTCAGCACTCGCTTTGCTTCACGGTAGCCCGATATGCGGTCGGGAAAGAACATCGCGCCGAACTGGCAACAAACGAGATCGAAGGCCGCATCTTCAAACGGGAGAGCCAGAGCATCCGCTTGGCGCCATTTGATGCGTCTGTCGGGAGCTTGTCGCGAAGCGGCGTAGTCGAGCATCGGCTGATTGAGGTCGGTTACGATATAGCTTGCGCCCAGGGCCAGTCTTGGCGCCAACACGCGGGTGACAACCCCGCTGCCCGCGGCGGTTTCCAAAACGGCGCTTGGCGACAAGGCCGCCGCTCGTTGTGCAATATCTGCGGCGAACGGCTCGAAAATCAATGGCACCATATAGCGGTCGTAGTTTTCCGGAATCGAGCCACCGAACACCTTATCAGTTTCCGACATTGCTTATCAGCCATCGCCCGTTTGATAGCTCGCATCAATAGCATATAACCGGCCGCTGCGGGCCGAAATGACAAGACCGAGCAGGAGATAGCCGCCCTTCCGCCAGGAGCGGACTATCTACTCCACCGGAAGTCGCCTCTGTCGATGATCGCCATAGAGCGAGACAACCGGCCCAGTCCGGACGCAAGCTGAACGGTGTCCGTGGCAGCGCATCGGCAGCGCTCGCGGCCAGAACTCGTAGGGTGGCGATTGCGTCCTGTCGCGCAGGCGACCTAATTCGTTTCGAAAGTGAATAATGCTGAATTTGTGATGTACATTCCAGCGGTGGTGGGCGCACAAGGACTCGAACCTTGGACCCGCTGATTAAGAGTCAGCTGCTCTACCAACTGAGCTATGCGCCCCTTGGAGGTGGGAGGCCGGGGTATAGCAAAGCCGCCGAGGCTTGTCGATAGGCTCTGCCGGGGCCGAACTTTCGTATGGGAGGCGCCCGCGCGCTCTGGGCGCCTCAGGCGAGCGGACTGATCCCCGTCCGGCCGATGCGTACGTCGCGATGGACGTAAACGCTCATGATCAGGCCGAATGCAAAGAGAATGGATAGCATCGCAGTCCCACCGTAGGAAATGAGCGGAAGCGGCACGCCCACCACCGGGATCAGCCCCATCACCATCGCGATATTGACGAAGACATAGAGGAAGAACGTCACGCTGATGCCCATCGCGAGCAGCCGGCCGAACTGGTTCCGGCTGCGCAGCGCGATGGCGACGCCGTAGACGAGGAGCAGCATGTAAAGCGTCAGTAGAATCAATCCGCCCACCAGGCCGAACTCTTCCGCGAGCATCGTGAAGATAAAATCGGTCTGCTTTTCCGGCAGGAAATTCAAGTGACTTTGGGTCCCGAGCAGCCAGCCCTTCCCGAACATGCCGCCGGACCCGAGCGCTATCTTGGACTGGAGACTGTGGTATCCCTTACCGAGCGGGTCGAGCTCCGGATCGAGGAAGATCTCGATCCGCGCCCTCTGGTAGGGGCGCAGGAAATGCCACACGAGCGGTACTGCACCCACCCCACCCACGACGACGAGTGCGAATTTCCATAGCCGCACGCCGGCGAGGAAAAACATCGCACCCCCGCTCGCCAAAAGCATCGCCGCCGTGCCCAGGTCCGGCTGCTTGAGGACCAGGAGAACGGGCGCCACGACCAGGACGAGGGGAACGAAAAGAAGCCATATGCGGTGGATGCGGTCCGTGCCAATGCCGTGGAAGTAGCGCGCGAGGGCGAGAATGAGGCCGACCTTCATGAGTTCGGAGGGCTGAAGCTGAATGACTTTGAGGTCGATCCAGCGTTGCGCACCCATAGCGTCGGCGCCGATCACGTCGACCGCACCGAGCAACGCCAAAGCCACGAAGTAGAATGGATATGCCAAACGCATCCAATACCGGATATCGACGAGGGCAGCGCCGATCATCAGGAATATGCCGATGCCGAACCGCACCATCTGGCGCGAAGCCCAAGGATCGAAGTTTCCATTGGCCGCCGAATACAGCATGGCGAAGCCGATTGCGGCGACCGCTGCAACGAACAACAAGAGGCTCCAACTGATCTGCCGGAACTTCTCGCCCAACGATAGTCGCACCTCGCGATGCAATGAACTCGCGATCGCCATCAGCTCGGCACCTTCGGGTTGTCGGTCCCGCGCACCACGGGCTGGTCCGGCTGTGCGCCGAGCGGATCGCGCCGCTGGGCTTCGATCAGAACGTCGCGCGCGATGGGTGCTGCCGCAACCGAGCCGCCTCCACCATGCTCGACCAGGACGGAGCACACGTAACGCGGCGATTGTACCGGTGCGAAAGCAATGAAAAGCGCATTGTCGCGCTCGCGCCAGGGCTTGTCCTCGGGACGGATTTTTTTGTGCTCGCGCTCGGCGAGCGTAATGCGCCGGACCTGTGCGCTACCGGATTTCCCGCCCATCTCCCAGCCGGCCTGGGTAATCCTGGCGCGATAGGCGGTCCCGCCTTGCTCATTTACTACGGCGTTCAGGCCGGAAAGCACAACCTGGAGCGAGCCCGGCGAGATGCCCAGCGAGCGCGGCTCGCTCTGCGACGCCGCAACCTGAACGACGCCGGCGTCGGCCGACCGCCGCACGCGCGGTACGATGGCACGGCCACCGCTCGTCACGCGCGAGAGCATGACGGCAAGTTGAAGTGGGGTTGCCAGCACGAAGCCCTGACCGATGCCGGTGATAAGGGTTTCGCCCTGCGTCCACGACTGGCCGATGGTCGCCTTCTTCCACTCGCGCGTCGGGATAAGGCCCGGTCGCTCACCGGTGAGGTCGATCCCGGTCAAGCTCCCAAGGCCGAGCCGGCTCGCCATCTCCGCGATTTTGTCGATCCCGGTGCGCCGCGCCATCTCGTAGAAATAAACGTCGCAGGAATTCTTGATGCCACCGTGCATGTCGAGAACACCGTGGCCCTCGTGCTTCCAGCAGTGGAAGGTCGCATCTCCGAGCTGGATAACGCCTTGGCACGAGACTCTCGTGCTGGGATCGGCCGCACCGGACTCGAGGGCGGCAAGCGCCACCGCCACCTTGAACGTCGATCCCGGCGCGAATTGTCCGCTCGTGGCCTTGTTTGTGAGCGGAGACAGCACATCGCTCGTCAGATCCTTCCAACGCGCGGCCGAAAGGCCCTCATTGAATTCGTTGGGATCGAAGCCCGGCGTCGAGCCCATGGCGAGGACGTCGCCCGTATGACTATCCATCAAGACGGCCGCCGCACTCCGCTCCTGGGAGATGCGATCGATGAGGAACTTCTGCAGCTCGAAATCGATGGTGAGGGTAACGTCCTTGCCGGGCACACCTTCGTCGCGCGCGAGCTCGCGGATCACGCGCCCGCGTGCATTGACTTCAATCTGGCTCGTACCCGCCGACCCTCTCAATTCGGAGTCGTAAACCTTCTCGATGCCGGCCTTGCCGATGCGGAAATCGGGCAGCTCGAGGAGCGGGTCCCCGTCGAGTTCCTTGTCGGACGCGGCGGCGACATACCCGACCGAGTGCGCAAGGGCTTCGCCATAGGGATAGTATCGGCTCTGGCCCACCTCCGTCCGCACGCCAGGGAGGTCCGGCGTGTTGACCTCCACGCGGCTGAACTCTTCCCAAGTCAGGTTTTCCCGCACCGTGATCGGGACGAAGGCACGCTTGCGTTCGCTCTCGCGCAGGATGCGCCGCTTATCCTCGTCGCTCAGCGAGATAATCTGACCGAGGAGATCGAGGGTCGCAGAGATGTCGACGGCCTCCTCGCGCACCACGACGACATGGTAATTCTGCCGATTGACTGCGAGCGGCACGCCGAATCGATCGAGAATCCTGCCTCGCGGCGGCGGCAGCAGGCGAAGGTTGATGCGGTTGTCTTCCGCGAGCGTCTGGTACTTCTCGGACTCGACGACCTGAAGATAGTACATGCGCCCGACGAGGGCAGCGAACAGGGCGAGCTTGCCGCCGACCAGGATCGCGGTGCGGCGACCGAATTGCTTCGTTTGGATTTGATCGAGCTGCCTCACGGCCTCTGCCTTAGGAAGGCACGCTGGCCCGCCGCGAAAAGCCACGTCACCGATGGATAAAGCGTAATGGCCAGAAGAAATTGCACGATCGCGGCAAATGGCGGGATCGCCTTTCCGGCAATCGCCGAAGAAAGCACCCAATCGAAGAGGATGGCGCAGGGTGCGACGATAGCGAACCCGAACCACATGACGACGAAGGGCTTGCCGAGGAAGGGCCGGCGCTGACTGCGCATGATTCCATAGACCAAAAGAAACATAACCGTGTTCACGCCCGTCGGTGCCCCGCTCAGGATGTCCTCGAGAAGACCGAGGACGAAGACCGAAATCGCCGGCACGAGATCAGGTCGATGGATCGCCCAGTAATAGACTGCCATCAACCCAAGCGGTGGCATGACCATTCCATTCCCGGGAACGGGAAGCGGAACGACGCTCAGCACGACCATGAGAACGGAAAGCGCAAACGGAAACAGCCGGCGCGCCGCCAAGTCTAGCTGATGGGTAAGGCCGCCCGTCATGGCCGTCTCGCGGTCATGGCTTGGCCGCACGCCTCCCGCGGGCGGGCGTCGAAGAAGGCGACGCATCGACCGGCCCGAGGATGCCCTTGAGGCCGTAATCGACAATGCGCACGTATTCGAGGCGACTCCAGTTCGCGAACGGTTGAATACGCACGACTCCGTCGCTCGTCGAAGCGACCACGCCGATGGGGAGGCCCGGCGGAAACGCCCCGCCGTCGCTTGCGGTAACGATCCGGTCGCCGGGCGAGAGGGTCAGATTGGGCGGGAGATAGGCGAGGTGCGGCTGATCCGTATTGTCGCCCGCGAGAATGGCGTGATCGCGGGTCGATTCGACCATGACCGGAATGCGCGAGTTGAGGTCGGTGATAAGAAGGACACGGGAAGAAAGATTACCCACCTCCGCCACACGCCCGACAAGGCCCTCGCCAGCGGCCGCGGCCTCCCCTTTGGTCACGCCGTCGCGGCTTCCCGCATCGACCAGCAGGCTCCGCACGAACGACCCCCCCGAATCGGCAATCACCCTCGCCGTCACACTCCGCGTCTCGTCGTGCGGGACGAATTTGAGGGTTTCGCGCAGGGCCTGATTCTGTGCGGTGAGCTCCCTCGCCCGCTGCTCCCACTCGTGCAAGCGCGCGTTATCCTCCTTGAGTCGAAGGTTCTCAGAACGGAGATGCACGAGGTCGCGAATATCCGCGATCGTTTCGTCGACCGTGGCCATTGGGCTGGCAAGCGCCTCGAGAATCGGGGCGAAGGCATCGTCGACAACGCTTCGAAGCCGCTCCACCAGGATGGCGTCAGCCTTGCCAAGAACGATGAGACCGACGGCAAGCGCCAGAAGAAGGAGGAATGCGAAGCGGTGCGCCGCCGCCCTCACCGGCGCCGCATAACGCATGATCGACCCGCCTCTTGGCTTCATGTCTTACGATCCCAGAACTTCGAAGCCCCTCCGCCAACTCTCATTTCAAGCCGGCGTGTATGCTTTTCCGTCTCTCGTCCGGCGCCCCTTGCCATCTTCGGCCCGGATCGCCAACCACGCCTCTTAATACGTGGAGATGAGCACGTTCTTCAATGTTTTCATTTCTTCGAGGCACCTGCCCGTACCGAGGGCGACGCACGACAGCGGATCGTCCGCGATCGAGACCGGGAGACCCGTGGCATGGCGCAAAACGTGATCCAGGTTGCCGAGCAAGGCGCCACCGCCGGTGAGCACGATACCCTTGTCGACGATGTCTGCCGCAAGTTCGGGTGCGGTATGCTCAAGGGCGACCTTGACCGCTTCGATGATGGCGCTCACCGGCTCGGCGAGGCTCTCGGCAATTTGCCGCTCGCTTATTAGAATTTCCTTGGGCACGCCGTTCATGAGGTCGCGCCCCTTGATCTGCATCAGATCGCCCTCGCCTTCGCTCGGCGGTGCCGCGGAGCCGATTTCCTTCTTGATGCGCTCCGCACTTCCCTCACCCACGAGAAGGTTATGGTTTCGCCGGATATAGGCGATGATGGCCTCGTCCATCTTGTCCCCGCCCACGCGAACGGAACGCGAATAGACGATGCCGCCGAGGGAGAGTACTGCGACCTCGGTCGTGCCGCCGCCGATATCGACCACCATCGAGCCGGTCGGCTCGGTCACGGGCAACCCCGCGCCGATCGCCGCCGCCATAGGCTCCTCGATCAGGAAGACGCGCCGGGCACCGGCCGCTTCGGCCGATTCCTGGATCGCTCGCCGCTCGACCGCGGTTGACCCCGACGGGACGCAGACGATGACCTGCGGGCTTGCGAAGCTGCGCCGATTGTGAACCTTGCGGATGAAATGCTTGATCATTTCCTCCGCCACCTCGAAATCGGCGATCACGCCATCACGCAGCGGCCGGATGGCCGTGATGTTTCCCGGCGTTCTGCCGAGCATCATCTTCGCTTCGTCGCCCACGGCAAGAACCTGCTTCTTGCCCTTGATTTCGGCGATCGCCACCACCGAAGGCTCGTTGAGCACGATACCTTGGCCCTTCACGTAGACGAGGGTATTTGCGGTGCCGAGGTCGATCGCCATATCGGCGGATAACATGCCTAGAAGTCGTGAAAACATTCGCGTTGCTTCCTCAATCGCCAAATGGGTTTACGTCGGGCAGGTTGCACCGCCGATGTCCGCGATCCCTCGTCGATTAGCAATCCCGTTCGCTCCTGCGGCTTTCTTGAGAGCCGTCAGGCCGTCAGTGCTTGCGGCGCCGTCTTTTCTCGTTTCACCATGAGCTTGTTAAGGGCGTGCACATAGGCCCGGCACGACGCCACAAGGGTGTCGGTGTCCGCACCTTGGCCATTGACCGTCTTGCCGTTTTCCTCGAGCCGTACCGTCACTTCCGCTTGGGCGTCCGTACCGCCGGTTACGGCATGGATTTGGAAAAGTTGCAATTTCGCGGCGTGAGGGACCAATTTCTTGACGCAGTTGAACGTGGCGTCGACAGGGCCGTCGCCGGCCGCTTGCGCCCGTTGAACCGCTCCGTCGATCTCAAGCTCAAGATCCGCCGTCCGGGGGCCTTTCGACCCGCACACGACCTGAAGCGAAATGAATTTGACGCGATCGTGGATGCGGCCGACCTCATCGTCGACAAGGGCAATGAGATCCTCGTCGAAGACCTCCTTCTTCCTGTCGGCCAGGTCCTTGAAGCGGCGGAACGCCTCTTCGAGCATGTTCCCGCCGATATCGAAGCCCAACTCCTTGAGCTTTTCGCGGAAGGCGTGACGTCCCGAATGCTTTCCCATGACAAGCTTGGAGCGCACAAGGCCGACCGACTCCGGCGTCATGATTTCATAAGTGCCGGCGTGCTTCAGCATGCCGTCCTGATGAATTCCGGACTCATGGGCGAAGGCGTTGGCGCCCACGATCGCCTTGTTGGGCTGAACCTGAAAGCCCGTGATCGTCGAAACCAAGCGGGACGCCTTGGTGATCAGTTCGGTTTTGACCCCGCTGATGGCGTGAATCGAATCCCGGCGCGTGCGCAGCGCCATGACGATCTCCTCGAGCGAGGCGTTCCCGGCGCGCTCGCCGATGCCGTTGATCGTGCATTCGACCTGACGGGCTCCTGCCTTGATGGCCGCGAGCGAGTTGGCGACCGCCAACCCGAGATCGTTATGGCAGTGAACGGAGATGATCGCCTTGTCGATGTTGGGCACCCGGTTCATCAGCATGGCGATGAGGGATGCGAACTCGTCTGGCACGGCGTATCCGACCGTGTCGGGGATATTGATCGTCCGCGCTCCCGCCTTGATTGCACTCTCCACACAGCGGCAGAGAAAGTCGGGTTCGGAGCGCGAGCCGTCCTCCGCCGACCACTCGATGTTTTCGCAAAGATTTCGCGCGTAGCTCACGCTCTCGATCACGGCCTGATGTACCTGCTCCGGCTCCATCTGGAGCTTGAATTTCATGTGGAGTGGACTCGTGGCGATGACCGTGTGAATGCGCGGATGCTTGGCGTGCTGAAGCGCTTCCCACGCCCGATCGATATCGCGGCGTGCGGCGCGCGAGAGGCTCGCGACCTGGGCGTTCTCAACGACCTTGGAAACCTCGCGCACAGCTTCGAAATCGCCGTTCGACGCAATCGCAAAGCCCGCTTCGATGACGTCGACGCGCATCTCCTCGAGCACCTGGGCGACCCGGATTTTCTCCTCGACATGCATCGAGCATCCCGGCGACTGCTCGCCGTCGCGCAAGGTCGTGTCGAATATTACAACATGGTCTGATTTACTGGTCATGGCCTGGATCCTCCGGTCCGAATAAAAGACGAGCGCATTCCGATCTTCACCCCCCGAACACCCGGACCATACCCGGGACGACGTTCAGGGGCGGCTAAGTCGAAGCGCCGCGCCACCACGGAGGATTTCACGAAGGAAAAAAGCCGAGCGCGAGCTGAGCTGCACCTTGCAAGGCGTCCCGGCGCACACAACGGTGGATGTGACCCGGTTCATCTGCTCGTCGTTCCTCGGCGGCTCACCGGTCCAACCCGATTTTCCCCGGGTTAGACCTTTGGGAAAGTTTGGTTAATTCGCCATTGTCTATACGCCTTGAACCATGAAAAAATCATTAAAAATCAAGGCGGCGGTTATCTTTACGCTTTTTCCCACGCCTCTCGCAAGGATTTTGTGCGCTGCCGATGCCGACCAGATACCCGATGCATGCGGCCCCGGCCGTTTCGGCCCTAGTGTGGCAAATCCGAAATTCGCCATATCTGGGCGCGGGATCGTGAGCGAATTTCGGATTCAAAGCCACACTAGCAATATATTGTACCTACTGTGGTATTCGGATTTGAAGTTCATAAACGCGGTTGCCACTAAAATGACAGGAACTTCAAAACCACCACACTAGTTCTTGGACTTATCGACGAGCTTGTTCTTGGCGATCCAAGGCATCATCGCGCGCAGCTTGGCGCCCACTTCCTCGATTGGATGATCCGCAGCGCGCCGGCGCATGGCCTTGAAGCTCGCTTGGCCGGCCGCATTTTCAAGGACCCAGTCTCGCGCAAATTTGCCGGTCTGGATCTCATCCAGGATCTTCTTCATCTCCGCCCTGACCGTGTCGTTCACGATGCGGGGCCCCCGCGTGTAATCGCCGTATTCGGCCGTGTTGGAGATTGAATAGCGCATGTTCGCGATGCCACCCTCATACATAAGATCGACGATCAGCTTCACTTCGTGGAGGCATTCGAAATAAGCCATCTCCGGCGCATAGCCCGCTTCGACCAAGGTCTCGTATCCGGCCACGATCAGTGCCGAGAGCCCGCCGCAAAGCACCGTCTGCTCGCCGAAGAGATCGGTTTCGCACTCCTCCTTGAAGGTCGTCTCGATGACACCCGCGCGACCGCCGCCGATCGCGGAAGCGTAAGAGAGCGCGAGCTCGAGCGCGTTGCCGCTCGAGTTTTGCGCGATTGCAACGAGGCACGGCACTCCACCGCCCCGGACGTATTCGGAGCGTACCGTGTGGCCGGGACCCTTGGGTGCGATCATGAAAACGTCGAGATCGGTGCGCGGCTCGATCAATTTGAAATGGACGTTGAGGCCATGCGCGAAGGCGAGCGCTGCACCCTTCTTCATGTTCCCCGCAAGCTCGTTGCGATAGATCGCCGCTTGTAGCTCGTCCGGGGTCAAGACCATGACGACGTCCGCCCACTTTGCTGCCTCGGTGGGGCTCATGACCTTGAAATCGGCTCCCTTCGCCTTGGCGACGCTCGGCGAGCCCTCGCGCAGCGCCACGACGACGTCGCCGACGCCGCTATCGCGCAGGTTCATCGCGTGGGCGTGGCCCTGGCTGCCATAGCCGACGATTGCAACCTTCTTGCCCTTGATCAGGCTGACATCGGCGTCCCGGTCGTAATAAACGCGCATGACGAATCCCTTTCGGAGGGAACAGGGATTAATCGAGCCGGTGCGGTCCCCCTCCTTGGAGCCGCCGGCTTGTCGGATTATAGGGTCGATCCGCCGCGAGCGATCGCAACGATTCCGCTGCGCACGATTTCGATCTGGCCGAGTTCGCGCATCAACGCCACGAATGCGTCGATCTTATCCGCGGAACCGGTCATTTCGAAGATGAAGCTCTTGGTCGTGCTGTCGACGACCCGGGCGCGGAAGATGTCGGCAATGCGCAAGGATTCGACCCGCTTTTCGCCGCTGTTCACCACCTTGATGAGGGCGTGATCCCGCTCGATATGCGGGCCTTCCGCCGTGAGATCGTGCACCCGATGGACCGGGACCAGCCGGCCGAGCTGCGCCTTGATCTGCTCGATCACCATCGGCGTACCCGAGGTGACGATGGTGATACGGGAGAGATTCTCGGCGGTCTCGACCTGGGCGACGGTCAGGCTTTCGATGTTGTAGCCGCGCCCCGAAAAAAGACCGATGACGCGCGCGAGCACCCCCGGTTCGTTGTCGACCAGGACGGCCATGGTATGTCGCTCGATCGCCACCGGCACGGCTTTGCTCCTCGCTGGCTTCGGGGTCTCGCCCGCCTTTAACCCGACCTCCTGCCTTTTCAACAAGCTCGGCTTCGACACGGTGTCTCCTCGGTCCTTCTGCGACTTGCACCTCTAAACGAGCACCATGCCTTCTTCGGTCGCAGCACTGCCTGCCTTGTCCTCGGGCCCCAGGATCATCTCATTGTGCGCGCGTCCCGCCGGAATCATCGGAAAGCAGTTTTCCGTCTGGTCGACTCGAACGTCGGCGATCACGGCGCGGTCGATCTTGATCATTTCCTTGATGAGATCGTCCACTTCGCTTGGTTTCTCCGCGCGCATGCCCACTGCACCGAATGCCTCCGCGAGCTTTACGAAGTCAGGCAACGAATCCATGTAGCTTTCGGCGTAGCGTCCGCCATGCAGAAGCTCCTGCCATTGGCGGACCATACCCATCCATTGATTGTTGATGATGAAGATTTTCACCGGCAGTCGATATTGCTGGACCGTGGACATTTCCTGGATGTTCATGAGCACCGACGACTCGCCCGCCACGTCGATGACAAGGGCGTTGGGGTGGGCGATCTGGACACCCATCGCGGCAGGCAGCCCGTATCCCATGGTGCCCAGTCCCCCCGAGGTCATCCAATGATAGGGGGTCGCGAATTTGAAGAACTGTGCGGCCCACATCTGATGCTGACCGACTTCGGTCGTGATGAAGGGCGATTTATCTTTGGTCAACTCGTAAAGCCGCTCGATCGCATATTGCGGTTTGATAACGTCCTTGGTCTGTTTGTAATTCAGGCAATTCCGCTTCCGCCAGCCTTCGATCATCGTCCACCAGGCGTCGAGCGCCTTCGTCTCGGGCTTGGGCTGCCGCACCTTCCAAAGTTTGATCAGATCCTCGAGCACGAGTGCCGCGTCGCCGACGATCCCGAGATCCACCCGAACGTTCTTATTGATCGAGGAAGGATCGATATCGATCTGAATTTTCCTCGAGCCCGGCGAGAAGTCGGTGAGCTTTCCCGTTACACGGTCGTCGAAACGCGCGCCGACCGCGATCATAAGATCGCAGCCATGCATGGCGAGGTTCGCCTCGTAGGTGCCGTGCATGCCGAGCATGCCGAGAAACTGCGGATCGGTGCCGGGGAAACCGCCGAGACCCATGAGGGTATTGGTGCACGGGAATCCCGTGAGATGCACGAGCTGGCCGAGGAGCTTCGATGCCTTCAAACCCGAATTGATGACGCCCCCACCCGCATAAAAGATCGGACGCTTTGCCGCCGCCATCATGTCGATGGCGCGCTCAAGCTGGTCTCGCTCGGGCTTCAGACGCGGATTATAGCTGCGGTGCTGGATTCGCTCCGGACCGGCATAAGGTGCTGGCCCTTGCAGGATGTCCTTGGGCAAATCGACGACCACGGGGCCTGGCCGGCCGGTGCGCGCGACATAGAATGCCTCGTGCATGACGCGGGCGAGATCTTCCGGCCGTTTCACGAGGTAATTGTGTTTTGTACAGGGCCGCGTGATGCCAACCGTGTCGGCTTCCTGAAAGGCATCGTTGCCGATGAGATGCGTCGGCACTTGGCCCGTCAGGCAAACCAAGGGGATCGAGTCCATGAGCGCGTCGGTCAGGCCGGTGACGGCGTTCGTCGCTCCGGGACCCGAGGTCACGAGCACCACACCGACCCTACCGGTCGAGCGGGCATAACCTTCCGCCGCATGCACCGCACCACCCTCCTGGCGCACCAGGATATGGCGCAGGGCATTCTGCTTGAAAAGCGCATCGTAAAGCGGGAGTACCGCACCGCCGGGGTACCCGAAAATGACCTCAACGCCCTGATCCACGAGGGATTTCAGGACAACATCCGCTCCGGTCAAGTCGTGTGCCGGCATCGCCGCCTCCTAGAGGATTCGATTTGGCCCGCCCAGGCGAAGGCCCAAACCCGAAGATCTCGCCGCCTTTATCGGGTCTTGGGGAGCGCAAACTAGACGCTCAATTCGACTCGGTCAACAGGCTCCGACGAATAAAATTAAAGATTCTGTCTTTGAAGCTTTCCGAAAATTGCGCAAAAGCTGGCTCATCTATCGATAAGACGCGATCGGCCAAGGGTTGGTGCCGAAACCAGGTGTTTTGACGCTTGGCCAGGCGCCGCGTCGATTGCTTTGCGTTTGCCAAAGCCTCTTCCAGACTTGTCCGCCCTTCGAGATATTCCGCAAGCTCGGCAATGCCGACCGCCTTGAGTGCTGGCATCTGGGGATCGAGTTTCATGGCGAGAAGTGCCTTAACTTCGTCAACAGCACCCTCCTCGATCATGCGATCGAGGCGGTGCTCGATAGCCTCATAGAGGGCTTCGCGCGGCGGGTCGAGGCGCACGGCCGCGAAGCGAAGGTGTGTGGGTCGCGCATCGGGCGTGGCGCCCTGCCAGTCGGCCAAGGAGCGGCCTGTCGCCTCCAGCACTTCCCATGCGCGGATAAGGCGCTGGCGGTCGCGCGGGAGAGGACGTACCTCTGCCGAGGCGTGCCGCGCGGCAAGGGCGGCACGAAATTCGACTGGCCCGAGTTCATCGAAAAGCTCGCGGGCGCGGGCGCGCAGGGCGGGCGGAATTTCCGGAAGCTCGGCGATGCCATCTACAAGGGCTTTGAGATAGAGGCCCGTGCCCCCTGTCACGATCGGCAGCTTGCCCGTGGCATGCGCGGCACCGATCTCGTTGAGCGCCAGCCGGCACCAGCGGCCCGCCGAGCACGATTCGCGCACGGACATCACACCATAGAGCCGATGAGGCGCGAGTGCTTCGGTCCCGGGCCGAGGGCGTGCGGTGAGGACCTTGAGCTCCCGGTAAACCTGCATGCTGTCAGCATTGACGATGACGCCATTGAATGCCTGGGCTGCCGCGATCGCCAAACCCGATTTGCCGCTCGCGGTCGGACCCGCGACAATCAGGACAGGGGCCGAATCATGCACGAATCTATCGGATTTCTTTACGCTTTCCGGCGCATGATCGTCCTTGCCGGGCTTCATCCCATGTCCCTATATTCGCACATGCACAAACATATCTTGCAATGCAACGTGTTCTGACAATCGTTGCCGGCGACGTCGTGGCCGGTTTGGAGAATAGCATTGCAGATAGCGCGCGTGCGGCGCTCAAGGCAGCTGGCGCTGGCGTCGGGTTTCCTCGCACGCTTCAGCGCGGACTCGCCGTTGACCTCCCGTTCGAAGGCGTGGGCGACGCCGCGGCCGAGCATGCCGTGCGAGCCCACTTGCAAGCCGGGCCCTTCGATCTCTTGGCGCAGCCGGTGGAGGGTCGCCGTAAACGCCTTCTTGTGGCGGACATGGACTCGACTATCGTCGGCGTTGAGACGCTCGACGAACTCGCCGATTTCGCGGGCGTGAAAGACCTGGTCGCGGCGATTACCGCGCGATCGATGGCAGGCGAGGTGGATTTTGTCGACGCACTTATCGAGCGCGTCGCGATGCTCAAAGGCCTTTCAGTCGATGCGCTCGAGCGGACATGGGAGCGCGTGTTTCTTCTGCCCGGTGCGCGCGCGCTCGTCGAGACGATGCGTCACCACGGCGGCTATACGGCATTGGTCTCGGGCGGATTCCGCTTCTTCACGAGCCGTGTGCGGGCACTCGTCGGCTTCGACTACGATGAATCGAACACGCTCGAAATCGAGGACGGCCGCCTCACCGGACGCATCGTGCCGCCCGTCATCAATCGCGACGGCAAATTCAATGCCTTGAAGCGCCTTTGCGAGGAAAGGGGCTTGCCGCTTGCCGCCAGCCTCGCGGTCGGGGACGGGGCCAATGATCTCGCGATGGTGCGCGCCGCGGGCCTCGGCATCGCCTACCGGGGGAAACCCTCCCTCGCCGCGGCGGCGCGCGCACGGGTCGACCACGCCGACCTCACCGCACTGCTCTTTTTCCAGGGCTACGCCCGGGACGAGTTCGTCGAGTAGCACGCGGAAGCGGCAAAGAGAACGGCGCCACGGGAGCGGCACCGGATTTGGGGTCGACGGTATTACCTTCAATTAAATGTACGGTAACCTGTTGAAAAGATTCACACGTACATTAGAAAGATGCGATCTGTAACCGCGACTCCGCGCTTGGTCCGGTTACGCGCAGGTGTGGAACCGCTCCGATGCGCCGTCACCCGCTCGTAATCGGTACTGCCACAAAACGCAGGTCTCCGGCGCGCTCGACCAGGAGCAGGACCGACTTGCGCTTCGCCTTTTTGGCCTGATCGATCTTGTCGGCTGCCTGGCTGGGCGAGCTCACCTCTTCCTGGTTCACCTCGACGATCACGTCGCCGGGCCTCAAGCCCTTGTCGGCGGCGTTGCCGGTATCCTCAACCGACGTGATCACGACACCCTTCACTTCGGCGCCGATGTCGTACTGATCGCGCAGCTCGGGCGTCAGCGCTGCAAGCGCCACACCCAGGGATTCGATCTTCTGTTCCTTGATGGCGGGTGCGGGCTTGTCCTTTTCCTTCTCCTGGACGGACGCCTGCTGCTCCGTCTCCTCGAGCTCGCCCACCTTCGCGGTGACCGATACGCGCTTGCCTTTGCGCCACACTTCGACGGGCACCTCCTTGCCGATATCGGTCTCCGCGACGATGCGCGGCAGGTGCTGCATGTCCATGACATCCTTGCCGTCGAATTTCAGGATGATGTCACCCGCCTGGATGCCGGCTGCCTCGGCCGGTCCGTTCGGCGTAACGCTCGCCACGAGTGCGCCCGACGCCTTGGAGAGGCCCATGCTGTCCGCGATCTCGTCCGTCACGGTCTGGATCTTGACGCCGAGCCAGCCGCGCTTGGTTTTGCCGTATTTGCGCAGCTGTTCGATGACGGGCTTCGCGAGCGAGGCCGGGATGGCGAAGCCGATGCCCACGCTGCCGCCCGTCGGCGAATAGATGGCGCTGTTGATGCCGATCACCTGACCGTCGAGATTGAACATGGGTCCGCCGGAATTGCCCTTGTTGATTGCGGCGTCGGTCTGAAGGAAATCGTCATAAGGGCCCGAGTTCAACTGGCGTGCGCGCGCGGAGATGATGCCGGATGTCACGGTGCCGCCGAGCCCGAAGGGGTTGCCGATCGCAACGATCCAGTCGCCCACCCGGATCTTGTCGGAGTCGCCGAATTTCACGAAGGGCAGCGGTTTCGGCGGATCGACCTTCAGCAGTGCGAGATCGGTCTTCGAGTCGCGTCCAACCAGCTTTGCCTTGAGGTTGGTCTTGGCGTCGTCCTCGAGAATGACCGTGATTTCATCCGCGTCCGCGATGACATGGTTGTTAGTCACGATGTAGCCGGTCGGGTCGACGATGAAGCCGGACCCGAGCGAGGTCACCTTGCGCGAGCGTTCCTGTTTCTGCTGCTTGTCGAAGAAGTCCTTGAAAAATTCTTCGAATGGCGACCCAGGCGGGAACTGCGGAATCTCGACACCGGGCTTTTGGCCCTTGATCGTTTGGGTCGTGGATATGTTGACGACGGCCGGCAGAAGCTTTTCGACGAGGTCCGCAAAGCTCTCGGACGCGATTTTCGCCTCGGCACCGCCCGCTGGCGCGAGTGCCAGGAAAGCAGCCACGATCACCAGCCAAAGGCTCGCCCGACCGATTGCGGGCCTCCGCCCGACACCCGCAGCGCCAAGAGCCAAGCCGTCATTCCCTAATGTCACCGATCTCTCCGTTGTGCTAGGCCGATCTTTCTCGGCCGGGCCGACATGGCCCCAATATGATCCGATTACCCGCGTTGGGAAAGTACTAGACGGGTCCGAAACGTCGTTCAAGCATGGATAACGCCGTCATCCCCGCACGAGCCATACGATCACCAGACCGCACGCCGCCGCTGCGAGGCCGACGCGTCTGATCACGCTCGAAGGCTGTGCGCCGAACAGCAGCATGGTCCGCTTCATACGATCCGGGAATAGTGCGGAAATCACGCCTTCGAGTACGAACACCAAACCGAGAGCGCTCAAAAAATCATACACCTAATCGCTCCGCCAGCGGCAAATCCGCGACCTGTGGCGACACCCGCGAAAGTCCCACCGAAGTGCCGTCACGGCTTCGCAACGGCCTTGGTGTCGCTTGCACCGTTTTCCGAACCGAAATAGCGGAAGAAGTCGTTGTCAGGACCGCCGACAAAGGTCGTCGTCTCTTTCGGCAGCGCCACGGTCATGGCTTGCATCGAGCGCCAGAAATCGAAGAATTTCGGGTCCTTGCCGTAGGCCTCGTTATAAATGCGCTGCGCCTCCGCATCGCCTTGGCCTTGCGTGATCTCGGCTTGCTTTCGCGCCTCCGCGATGATGACCCGCTCCTGCAAATCGGCATCGGCGTGGATACGGCGCGACTCCTTGTCGCCTTCCGCGCGAATCTTGCGGGCCTCCTGGCCGCGTTGCGTCTGCATTCGGCTGACGACCGAGGATATGAGTTCGCGCGGGAAATTCACCGTCTTCAGTCGAACGTCGACCACGGTGATACCGTAGTTCTCGGCATTGCTCCGAACGATCTCGGTGATCTGCTTGATGACGGCCGCACGCTCCGGGGTCAGCATCGTCAAAAGCGGCACCTTGCTGATCTCGTTCTGGACCGCCGAATTGATGATCACGCGAAAGCGCTCCTCGAAGCCGCGCTCGTTGTTGGCCAACTGGAAGAATCGAAGAGGATTGACGATCCGGTAGCGCGCGAACGCGTCGACCAACAGAGGTTTCTGGTCGGTTGTCGGAACGCGCTGCGATTCAGCGTCGAAATCGAGCAAGCGCTTGTCAAAATAGGCGACGTTCTCGACGATCGGCAGCTTGAAGTGAAGTCCCGGCTGATCCACTTGCCGAACGACCTCGCCGAAGCGAAGGACAAGTGCTTGTTCGGCCTGCTGGACCGTGAAGACGGCCGAGTTGAGGACGATCAAGACGACGAGAACGGCGATCGCAGCGCCCAAGAGACCTCCGCGGCTCATGGCGTGGCTCCTTTCTGGGCCGCGGCGGTGGCCTTTTGCTTCAAGAGTTCGTTGAGCGGCAGATAGGGTACGACACCCGAACTGGCAGCATCGCGGCTGATCAAGACCTTGTCCATGTTGCCGAGAATCTTCTCCATGGTGTCGAGGTAGATTCGGCGCGTGGTGACATCCTTGTTCTGCACGTACTGCTGATAAACCAAGAGAAAGCGTTGAGCGTCGCCGTTTGCGGCGTTCACCCGCTCCGCCTTGTAGGCGTCGGCCGATTTCACGATCTGCTCTGCCTGGCCTTGGGCCTTCTGGGTCACTTCGTTCAGGTAGCCTTGTGCTTCATTGATCGCGCGCTCCTTGTCTTGGCCGGCGGCCTGAACGTCGAGGAATGCGCCGAGGGCATCCTTGGGAGGGCTCACGTTCTGCACGTTTACTTGGAGAACCTGGATCCCCGCACCGTAATAGTCGAGGATCTGCTGGATGAGCTTTTGCGTCTCGCTCGCGATCGCCGTGCGCCCTTGGGTATAGGCCACCTCGAAATTGCTCTCGCCGATGATCTCGCGCATCGCCGCCTCGGCGACGTCCTTCACGGTGCCTTCGGGATTGCGGACATTGAACAGGAAGAGCCCGGCATCCTTGATGACCCACTGCACCGCGAACTGAATGTCGATGATGTTCTCGTCGCCGGTGAGCATCTGGCTTTCCTGATCGACGTCGCGCGAGAATGCCTGCCTTCCGGTATCGCTCGCTCCGCTTCGGAATCCGATCTCCACCTGGTTCACGCGGGTGACCTTGGGCGTGAGGACATGCCCGATGGGAGCAGGAAGGTTGTAGTGCAGTCCCGGCGGGGTGGTATCGACCCACTTGCCGAATATCAGCGCGATACCCTGCTCCTCCGGCTGCACGCGGTATATCCCCGTGGCAAGCCATAGAACCAAGGCCGCACCGATGAGGAGTGCCACGATCCGCGAATTGCCCCCGCCCCCGCCTGGCAGCAAGCGGCGCAACGCGTCCTGCAATTTTCGTATGATGTCTTCGAGATTGGGCTGCTGCGGCGTCGATGGGCCACGACCCCAAGGTCCTTGTCCGCCGCCACCACCACCCCAGGGACCGCCTCCGCCCTGATTGCTCCACGGCATGCGACATTCCTTCAAGGCGCGGACCGGCCGCGAGCGGCCGCCGAGCCCAAATCTTTTCAAACCAGTCAGATGGCCTTATATGACAGCCGCGCAGGACGTGCAAATCCAACCGCGACTGCCGACATGACAAATTTCCGGCCAAATTGAGGCAGGTGGACGGGTTCCAGCATGGCTTCAGTCACCGAACAACAAGTCATCGATGCGCTCAAGCGCGTCGTGGAGCCCGTGCGGGGTCGGGATATCGTCACTCTTGGCATGGTCTCCGGCGTGGTCGTGCGCGAGGGAAATGTGGGCTTCACGATCGAGGTCGACCCAAAGCAAGGTGCTGCGATGGAGCCGTTGCGCAAAGCGGCGGAAGGGGCAGTTCGCGCGCTCGACGGCGTACTTTCCGTGAGTGCCGTACTGACGGCCGAGCGCGAGGCGCCGAAGGGCAGCCCTCAGGCCCCGGGACCGGGAGGGGGCCACGGGCATCCGCCGCAGGGCAAGGCCGGGGTACCGGGGGTCCGGGCCATTGTCGCGGTCGCCAGCGGAAAAGGTGGAGTCGGCAAATCCACCACCGCGGCCAACCTGGCCCTCGGGCTGAAACGTCTCGGAATGGCGGTCGGCGTGCTCGATGCCGACATTTATGGACCCTCGATGCCGCGGATGCTCGGCATCGCAGGCCGTCCAACTTCGGCAGACGGGCGTGTCCTGCAGCCGATGGAGAATCACGGCGTCAAATGCATGTCGATGGGCTTTCTGGTACCCGAGGACACGCCGATGATCTGGCGCGGACCGATGGTCATGAGCGCCATCCAGCAGATGTTGCGCGACGTCGCATGGGGCGGGCTGGACGTTCTCGTCGTCGACATGCCGCCGGGCACCGGCGATGCGCAGCTCACCATGGCGCAGCAGGTGCCACTCACGGGTGCGGTCATCGTTTCCACCCCCCAGGACATCGCTCTCCTCGATGCGCGCAAGGGCCTCAACATGTTTCGCAAGGTCGACGTGCCCGTGTTCGGGATCGTCGAGAACATGAGCTACTTTCTCTGTCCTCACTGCGGGGAGCGGAGCGACATCTTCAGCCATGGCGGTGCGCGGCGGGAAGCGGAGAAGCTTGGAACCGATTTCCTCGGCGAAGTCCCGCTCGACATCGCCATCAGGGAAACGTCGGACGGCGGAGCACCCATCGTCGTCTCCCAGCCAGAAAGCGGCCTCGCAAGGGTCTATATGGCCATCGCCGCACTCGTGTCGCAAAAGATCGAAGCGAGCCTTGGCGAGGCCAAGCGCAAGGCGCCGAGGATCGTCGTTCAATGATCGATCGGCGATGTATTAGAAGACGACGTTAGCGCCCTTTCCCGCGTAGCTCCGCCGGATACTCGAAGCTCTCCCACTCGCGCACGAGGCCGAGGCGTCTCGCAAGATAGCGGTCATCGAGCCAGCTATGACCCCAAAGGTTACGATGCGCAACAAGGAGGCCGAGGAGCCATATTTCCCGTGCGACGACCAAAAGCGGGATCGCCGCGAGATCCGCAGTCGCGATTTTCCGGTGCCCGCGGTAACCGGCCAAAAATGCCCGCCATTTCTCGCGGCGCTTCGTCTCGCCCGGAAAGCTGAAATTCCACACGACGGTCGCAAGATCGTACGC
>DASPOR010000003.1 GCA_035625915.1 Alphaproteobacteria bacterium
CCGCCGGTATCGTGAAGGCGTCGCCTGGTGAAAGGGGGTGGATGCCGTCGCAGCGCAGCGTTGCGGCACCGTCAAGCACGAACGTGAAGGCAAACTCTGCGTCGTGGGTACTGAGCGGCGTTTTTACGGTATCGCGTGGACGCACAACGCGCGCACCCGCAAGACCACCGGTCGCAGCCCCGATCCCCGTATTTCGGCATTCGAAACCGACGACGCGCCAGGGTCGCCAGCTTGCTATGTTGGCGATGTGGCGGACGAACCGCTGGCCGCCAAAATCCCGTGTCGGGTCCACGACCGGGGTTGGGAGTGTGAGTTCGTTGTCGGCAAAGGTCTCGTGCAGTGCTGGGCAGCCGATCTCGATTACTTCCAGGCCGGGGGAGCTTTCCAGTACGCGGTGACGGATGAGTGGGGGCTGCAGCACGCAATCACCGGCTTCGAGCACGAATGGCGGCCCTTGATCCTCGTAGACGACGCGAACCCATCCCTTACGGCAATAGATCATCTGGAAGCGCACATTGTGGAAGTGTACGTAATCGGCGACGGCCCCGCCGGCGCGGATCATGATATGGGAAGCGATGAAGCGGCCGCAGAGACGACCTGGAATGAGATCGCGATAGAACATGCCGGCACGGCCCGCACCCCATGCGGAACCTTCGCTCATTCGGCTAAGGACAAAGTGGGGATCGAGCGGTGGAATGACCAGGGCGGGCGCTGCATCGACGATTTCAATGTGCGTTCCGTTGGGTGCCTTGAGCACCCGGGCACCGTTCGCGACTTTATCCGGTTCGGGCGAGAGCAGGCGGATGGTCCCCGCCGCACAATCGCTGCCTCGCTCGAGCCGCAGGCGGAGCCCGAAGCCTGCGATGACCGCGACAGCCGGCGCGTCGGCGGGAAAGATCGCCTCAAGCCGGAAGCCGAGTGCTTGGGTGAAGAAATCTACCGTGGCGTCGAGCTCGACGCACGGCAGCACCACCTCCGCCGAACGAATTTGCGGGCCGCTCTCGGCTCCGATCATGGGGTCATCATAGTGATGGTGCGGGGCCTTGCCTACCGTTTGGGGTGCCGCCGTCGCGTTGGCGATAGGGCTCGCTCGCACGTCGTTGACGATGGCGACAAATTCCCGTCAATATCGGCGCGAGTTCGGCTCGCGACGGTTTCTCGTATCAGATGCAACCGTCACGTTATGTGGGTTGTCGGCTTTGGGGACTGGACGTTCGGACATGGTCAAGAAGGCGATCCTCTTCGGCAGCGATTTCGACGATCCTGCTCCCTTCCGCGCAGTCTTGGCGCGTGACTTCCCGAGCTGCGAATTTCGCGTGTGGCCCGACGCAGGTCGGATCGAGGACATCGAGTACGCGCTGATTTGGAAAATCGACGCCGGGGCGCTGCGCGCGCTTCCGAACCTCAAAGCGGTCCTAGCACTCGGCGCCGGCGTCGATCAAATCCTGAAGGACGGGACTTACCCGGCGCGCGTTCCGCTCTACCGCCTCCTCGATGCCGGGCTATCGGCGCAGATGAGCGAATATGCCATCTACGGTGTGCTCAACATTCACCGGCGCATGGACGAATACCGCGCTCAACAAGTGCAGCGCAAATGGCAGCGCCTCGACGCCGTGCATCCCTCGCAACGGACAGTCGGCGTGATGGGCCTCGGCGTGCTTGGCGCCGATCTCGCTCGCAAGCTCGGCATTCTCGGCTTCCGAACCCTCGGATGGAGTCGCACGCCAAAGGCGCTCCCAGAGGTTCAATGCTTTCACGGGGAGGACGGGCTTCGCGCGTTCTTGTCGAAATGCGATATCGTCGTCGTGCTCTTGCCGCTCACGCCGCAAACCCAAGGTATCGTCAATCGGACAACCTTGGCGCTTTTGCCGCCCGGGGCAGCCATCGTCAATATCGCACGCGGGCGACACGTTGTGGATGCCGATCTTCTTGCGGCCATCGGTTCCGGCCACATCAGCCACGCCATGCTCGATGTCTTTCACGACGAGCCGCTCCCGCCGGACCATCCTTTTTGGGGCCACCCGCGCGTCTTTCTGACTCCGCATATCGCGGCACAACCGATCGCCGAATTGGCCATGCGCCAAATCATTGAGAATCTTCGGCGGCTCGAAAACGGGGAACCGCCGATGGGCCGGGTGGACCTCGCAGCTGGCTATTGACCGCGGAGCCGAGCGGGCGCTTGATCATGAAGATGCCACGCAAACTATAATGTTTCATGCAGGCAGCCGGCTGATCGATTTCAGTACCCTCAAGAGAGGAGCGGGATGGGCAAGTCTTTGACCGACGCGCAAATCGCCGCCTATCGCGCGGATGGTTTCGTCTCGCGCATTCCCGTCCTTTCGCGGGACGAGGTTGAACTGCTCGCGCAACGCATTGTTGCGTTCGAGCGCCAGCATCCGGCCGATGTCGCCTGGGCGTTCGATATCAAGTGCAATCTGCTCCATGACTGGGTTGTGAAAGCAGGCACAGTCAAGTGGATGCTCGACACGGTCGAGGACCTTATCGGTCCAAATATCTTCATGACCGACGCGGTCTTTCGCATCAAGGAGCCTGGCTCCGACGTGCGCTATGACTGGCATCAGGATTCAGCCCGCATTCAGGTTGAGCCTTGCTTCGTGATCGGCTATCTGGCGGTGAGTCGTGCGACCGAGGCGAATGGTTGTCTGAAAGTGATTCCACGCACGCACACAACCGTGCAGCCTTTCTACGTGGTCGAGAACGCACCGGGCCAACCGAACCGCCGCGTGGCGCGCGCGGAAAATCCCGAGATCGACCGCGCAGTCCCGTTAGAACTCGAGGCCGGGGAAGTCGCGTTTTTCTCGAGCAACCTCATCCATGCGTCGGGCCCGAACCGCGCGCAGGATCGCCGGGTCGCGATCCTCTACGACTACACCGCCGCGCACGCGCGCCAGAACGTCGGACGCGGATCGGGGCAGCTCGTGCGCGGCCACGACCATTGGAATCACTTCGGGCATGAGCCGCTGCCGGGACCCGAATTCACGCCCGAGGTCGCGGCCATGCGACGCCGGTTTCTCCGCAACTATCCGGAAAATCCGCTGATGGGGCCGCGCGAGCCGGGCATTCCGATTCGCTTTCCAGATGCATTCACCGGGCCCTTTGCGGAGCGCGCATGAGCGTGCAGCGGTGGCGAGGTGTCTGGAAGTTCGCTTCGTTGCGAGGCGGGAGGGGCGGTGACGGATAATTACATTATCGACGTGCATCACCACATCCTGCCACCGGATTACATAAAGGTTGTCGGCGACGCGCGCATTGGCCCGCTCCTCGTGTCGGGACGTACGCCGGAATGGAATGTGAATCTCTCGATCGAAGCGATGGATCGGAACGGCATTGCCACGGCGATTACATCGATTTCAGCACCTGGACTATGGTTCGGCGACCGTGAGGAGACTCGTATTTTGGCGCGGCATTGCAACGATTACGCTGCCGCGATCCGCCGCGACCGCCCGGGCCGTTTCGGCATGTTCGCATGCCTGCCGCTTCCCGATGTGGAGGCGAGTCTCAAGGAAATCGATTACGCGCTCGACGTCCTGGATGCTGAAGGGATCGGCCTCTTGACGAGCTATGGCGATCGGTACCCCGGCGATCCCGCCTTTCAGCCGATCTTCGATGAGCTCGACCGCAGGAAAGCCATCGTCTTTTTCCATCCGACCGCCGCTCAATGCAGTCAGTGCCTAGAACAGATCCCCGCCGCCACGCTCGAATTCCCGTTCGATACGACGCGGGCGATCACGAGCCTGCTCTATGGCGGCACTTTCGCGCGCTGCCGGAACATCAGCTTCATCTTTTCCCATGCGGGCGGAGCTGTGCCGTTCCTTGCCGAGCGAATCGCCCGCCTCGCCGTCAAGCGGGAATTCGGCAGGCACGTGCCGGACGGTGTTGTTCCCGAACTTCAGCGCCTCTACTACGATACCGCCCTCTCGGCGAACCGCTACGCGTTCCGCTCGCTCCTCGAACTGGTGCCACCCGCTCAAGTCCTTTTCGGCAGCGATTATCCGTTTGCGCCGGAAGCCACGATGACGGCGACGATCCGCGAGCTCGGCAATCTCGGCCTGCGTCCCGAGGACCGGCGTGCCATCGAACGCGAAAACGCGCTCCGCCTATTGCCTCGAATGAAGAGCGCCTGACCCCCTGAGCGCACCCGTACGGCAGGCTCGCCAGATCTTCTCTGGCGTCGCGGGCATGTCGAGTTGGGTGCCGGGCGGCAAGGCGTCGAAGATCGCGTTCATGACGGCGGCAAGGGAGCCTGTCGTTCCCGATTCGCCGATGCCCTTGACCCCGAGCGGATTGGTGCGGCATGGGACGGCGTGAAGTTCGCCGCCAATCGATGGGATAAGATCGGCGCGCGGCATCGCGTAGTCCATGAACGACCCGCTCAAGAGCTGGCCGCTTGCGCGATCGTAGATCGCACGTTCCAGGATAGCTTGGCCGATACCTTGTGCGATCCCGCCTTGCACCTGACCTTCGGCAAGGACCGGGTCGAGTGCTGAGCCGCAATCGTCGACCGCCGTGTAGGCGACGACAGTTGCCATTCCGGTTTCGGGGTCGATTTCGACTTCGGCGATGTGGCAGCCGTTCGGATACGTCTGCTCGACCTCAACGGTCTCCCGGGTATCGAGATTTTCGACAGACCCGCCCCGCCCTGTCATGCTTGCGGTCCATTCGGCCAGTTCGAAAAGTGAGATCGCGCGATCGGTCCCGGCGACCCGGAAAGCGCCGTCGGCATACTCGATATCGCGCTCCGCTGCCTCGAGCACTTGAGAGGCGGCGCGCCGGCCTTTTTCGATTACGCGCTCGATCGCCTGGTGGACCGCCGTCCCTGCGGTCATCGTGGAGCGCGAGGCGACAGTGCCGAGGCCGGTGAGCCCAAGGCGCGTGTCGCCTTGCCAAAGGACGATCTTCGCCTCGGGAACGCGGAGCCGTTCCGCCGCTAACCGTCGAAGTACGGTGGCAATTCCCTGGCCGATGCCCTGCACGGTAACCCCTATCCGCGCGGTGCCGTCTCCAGGAAAAGCGATCTCGGCGGGCTCCTGCGGTTGACCGCCGGCATGCTCGAGAAAGCAGGAAACGCCGATGCCGCGCCGAAGGCCCGTAACTTCGGATTGGCGGCGGCGCGCCGTAAACCCGGCATAATCCGCACGCAGGAGTGCCTTTTCGAGGATCGCCTCGAACTCGCCGCTGTCGTAAATCGTTCCAACGGGTGTGCGATATGGCATCATGCCTGGCGCGATCAAATTTCGTCGCCGTAGCGCAATCCGGTCGATGCCGGTCACGCGCGCCGCCTCATCGACCAGGCGCTCCATTGCATAGTTTGCTTCGGGCCGCCCGGCACCGCGATAGGGGCCGACGGGCAGGGTATTTGTGAACACGCATTGCACGCCGACATCGACTTGCGGAATGCGATAGACGGTCGGAAAGCAGCGCGCGAAGTTGAAGGTCGCAATGAAGGCACCGACCGAACTCAGATAAGCGCCCATGTTGGCGATCGCCTTCACGCGGACCGCGAGGAACTGTCCTGCACCGTCGAGCGCAAGCTCGGCCTCCGTGAAGGTATCGCGCGCCTGATTGTCGCTTACGAATGCCTCGGAGCGAGTCGAGGGCCAGCAGACCGGCCTTCGGAGCTGGCGTGCCGCCAGGAGCAAGGCGATATATTCGGGATAGGCCCCGGACTTCATGCCGAATCCGCCGCCGACATCGCGTGTGACGACGCGGAGTTTTTCGGGCTCCAATGTCATGGCCGCCGCGATTTGATCGCGCAGGATGGCGGCCCCCTGGGAGCCGCAATAGAGGGTGAATTCGTCGTTTGCCTCATCATAGGAAGCGCAGGCCCCCCGCGGCTCAAGCGAGGCGACGACGATGCGTTGATTTTCGAGGGCTATGCGAACCACATGGGAGGCCGAGGCGAAGCTCCTCGAGATCTCATCTGGCTTCGACACGCCACCCGCGACGCCGATCGACCAATCGACTGCGAGGTTGCCTGGCGCCTCGGGCCAGAGCTGCGGGGCGCCGGGCGCCAGCGCTTCGCGCAGATCGGTGACGGCCGACATGACGTCATAATCGACGGCGACGGCCTCGGCCGCGTCGAGCGCCTGGGCGTGGGTTTCAGCGACCACGAGGGCGACTGGCTCGCCAACGTGCCGGACCCGGTCCCCGGCAAGTGCGGGCCGACGTGGCACCGCGAGCTTCGAGCCATTGCGACCGGGAAACGGCCGCGCGGCGCCGACATTTCCCACACCGGCCGATGCCATGTCAGCCGATGTGAGGATTGCGAGGACACCTGGCATGCTGCGCGCTGCGGCGGCGTCGAGAGTGCGGATGCTGGCGGATGCGTGGGGCGAGCGGACGAAACTTCCGAATGCCGCACCGGCAAATCGCAGGTCATCGGTGAATTGGCCGCGCCCCTCGAGAAGTGCTGCGTCCTCGATCCGGTAGCCCTTTGCCATTTCAGTACCTTCATCGACATTGGCGGTTAGCGCGTCTTCGCTTGCGGCATCCCGATTTTCGTGAACTTCGCAGCACGCGGATGCTCGGGAGGCGGGGTTGCTTAGCACGGAAGCGTTTTCCCGGTCACGCGGCGAAAGGCCCATCTTCACCACACTAGGCAATCCGGGTCCGCTGGCGCACAATAGTCGGGAAAATGAATTGGGGTTCCAGGGCACTCGAAGTTCATGGCGGACAACAAAGGCGAGACGCTCTATCGAGCGTCGGTGACGGAAATCGTCGGACGTTTCGCAAAGCGTGAGTCGTTCAAATCGGCGGTCGAAGCATTGCTCGCTGCCGGATTCGAGCGTACCGATCTTTCCGTTCTCGACAGCCACGACACACTCGCGGCCGCGGACGGCCGCGCCGAGGGCTGGCGGCGCACGCTTGCCGGCCTTGTCGGCGAAGTAAAGTATCTCGAGCCGATCACGGCTGCGGGCCTTATCCTGCTTGCATCCGGGACGATCGGCGCCGCCATCGCAGGCGTGATCGCGGCCGGACTCGGCAGCATGGCGCTATACGAGCTGCTGGGCGAGGTTCGGGCGACGCCGCATACGCGCGAATTCGCCCAAGCGCTCGAAAAAGGCGACGTCCTCCTTTGGGTGCGGGCCGAGACGCCCGAGCGCCGCACGCGCGCAACGGAGATCTACGCGAAGTTCGGCGCCGCCGACGTCCACACGCACATCAGGGAGACGCGCGCAGGTCCAACTCGCTAGCGCTTTCCCGACCCTCGAACACATCAGTACATCATCGATGAAACGGAGGAAATATTGCCCGTAGTGTCCGGAAAGCGCGCTTTCCTCGAACTTTTGAAGCAGGAAGGGGTTGAATTCCTGTTCGGTAATCCCGGAACCACGGAACTGCCGCTGATGGACGCACTCGCGGCCGACAACGAGATACGCTATGTGCTCGGCCTCCAGGAAGCGACGGTGATGGCGATGGCGGACGGATACGCCCAAGCATCCGGTAAGCTGGCCGTCGTCAATCTTCACGTAACACCCGGGCTCGGCAACGCGATGGGGATGCTTTACGACGCCCAGAAGGCGGGCGCACCGATCCTTGTAACGGCCGGTCAGCACGAACAAGGCTTCAATGTGACCGAACCGATCCTCTGGGGCGACTTGCCGCCGATCGCGCGCCCGCTTGTCAAATGGTCGAGTGAGGTGCATCGGCTGGCCGATCTTCCACGACTCGTGCATCGTGCGGCAAAGACCGCCCTTGCGCCGCCGACCGGTCCGGTTTTTCTCTCGCTTCCCGGCGATATCCTCAACGCGGAAGGCGACCTCGATCTTATGGCGCCGACGCGAGTCGCCCCGCGGCTTCGTGCCGATCGGGCGGCGATCGATGCGGCAGCAACACTCCTTGCGAAGGCCGCTCGCCCGCTTATCATCGCGGGCGATGCCGTGGCGCAGAGCCGCGCTCATGCCGAGATCGTGGCCCTCGCGGAGTTGCTTGGTGCGCCCGTTTACGCGGAAGGGATCGCGAATACGGCGTCGTTTCCTGCGTCCCACCCGCTTTTCCGCGGCAACATGGCGCGGCTCGCACCCCTCATTCGCAATGTCCTCGTTCAACACGATCTGCTCGTCTCGATCGGGGGCGATCTCTTCACGATGTCGCTGCCGTCCGATGTGGAGCCGATGCCACGCGGCATGCCGATCGTCCATCTCGACGTCGACGCGTGGGAACTTGGCAAGAACTATCCCGCGACCGTGGCCCTCCTTGGGGATCCGAAGGCGACGTTGCCCGAGCTGACGAATGCCGTCGCGGCACGGATGACGAACACGGAAAAGGCGCGCGCGCATGAACGCTTCGAAGCTGCGAGCAAGGCGGCGCTTGCCGAGCGGGATGCGCTCAAGTCGAAGGCGCGAACGGAAGCCGAGGTATCGCCTGTGCGCGCATTGAGCCTCATCGCTGCGATCGCCGAGATGCTCCCCAGAGACGCGGTCGTGGTCGAGGAAGCCATATCGTCGGCCGCCGGGATTCGGCAACTTCTTCGCAACGATGACGAGCAAAGCTTCTTCGGCCTGCGTGGCGGCGGGATCGGTTGGGGGTTGCCGGCAGCAATCGGCGTGAAACTCGCACTCCCGGATCGACCCGTCGTCGCCCTCGTTGGCGACGGCAGCGCCATGTACACCTGCCAATCCCTGTGGACGGCGGCTCACGACAAGATCGGCGTCGTCTTCGTGATCCTCAACAACGCGTCCTATCGCATCCTGAAGCAGAGGGTGAACGCGCTTCGCGGTCACGCGGCGCAGACCGACATTTATGTCGGCATGGACCTCGTCGATCCGGCGATTGATTTTGTCGCCCTCGCGCGTTCGCTTGGGGTCGCTGCTGAGCGCGCGAGCACGGTTGCCGACGCTCTTGACCTCCTGCGCCAGGGCCTAGTCAGCGGCGGCCCGGCGCTGATCGACGTGACGCTCGACAACACCTTCAAACCGGTCTGAATGCCGGGTGCCGTCGATTGACCGGATAGGCGCTTTGTGCAAGCCTCGATGACAAAGGGCTTCGTCATCAATTCTAGCGCCGCAACGCAGGCACGTTTGATAAGCCCACCGCCCCGGGGGAATGCCGCTGTGACCAAGCGACTGAGTGAAAAATCGGGAGCTACGCGCCGCGTGCTTCTAAAGCGCGGGGCCGGTGCCGTTGGATTGGCGGTCCTCGGTGCGCCGTGGACCGCGCGATTTGCCGGCGCGCAAGGCAGCGGGTTCGACTGGAAGCGCTACAAGGGCGAACATCTCGAGGTGTCGCTCACGAAGGGGCCGCGCGGCGATCTTCTTCAGAAGTATCGCGGCGAGTTCGAGGACCTCACCGGCATCTCCGTCGGCGACGAGCAGATTCCGGAGCAGCAGCATCGACAGAAGGTGGCGATCGAGTTCACCTCCGGCAAACCGAGCTTCGATGTGGTGACGGTCGCCTACCACGTGCAAAAACGCCTTTACGGGAAAGGCAAATGGCTGACCGACGTTCGGGACCTGATCAAGGATCCGAACATGACCAGCCCGGAATTCGATCTGCCGGATTTCGCCAAGGGCGCGATGGACTACGCAACCCAAGCAGACGGCCGGCTCGACACGCTCCCCCTCAACCTCGACTACTTCCTGATCTATTGGAACAAGGAGCTTTTTGCCGCCAAGGGGCTCGCCTACCCAAAATCCTTTCCCGAGATCGTCGAGACGGCAAAGATACTGAACGATCCGAAGGCGGGAATTGCTGGCTTCCTCGCACGCGGCCTCAAAAATGCCAATGTCGTGGTGTGGACGAATTTTCTCCTCGGCTGGGGCGTCGATCCGATCGATCGCGACCTCACGATGCACACCGATGGAAGCGAAGCCATCGACGCCGCCAAGATGTACCAGGCCGTCACCAAGGATTATGGACCGCCCGGCGTTGCAGGCTTCAACTGGAACGAATGCCAATCGAGCTTCGTGCTCGGCCGTGGTGCGATGTGGGTCGATGGCATCGGATTTGCGCTTCCGCTTGAGGACAAGGCGAAATCGCGCGTCGTGGGCAAGGTGGGCTACGGCGTGATGCCACCCGGGCCAAAGGCGCAGCATTCGGCCCTCTTTGGCGACGGCATCGGGATTCCCGAGGGGGCCAAGAAGACGGGGCCGGCGTGGCTCTATTGCCAGTGGGCCACAAGCAAGAAGATGGCCGAGCGGCAGATCGAAGGTGGATTCGGGGCACCGGGACGCTCTTCGGCTTACGCGGCGGCTGGCACCTCCAACAGTCTCAGCGCGCCGCGCGAATGGCTCGAATGCATGCAAGCCTCCATCGAGATCGCGCGCCCGGGCCTGCCCGAGATCATCGAGGTCACGCAGTTCCGCGACATTTTCGGCGTAGCGCTCACGAACCTCGTGACTGGCGGCGATCCTGCGACCGAGCTCAAGAAGGCGACCGAGCAGTTCAAACCGATCCTGGAGAAGTCGGAAAAAACCTGAGTGTCGAAATGGCGGACCTGCGCGCGCACGGCGGGATAAGCGTCGGCATCGATGGCGTCGTCTCGGGCCGGGAGAGCGCTTCTGCGGGTCGCGGCCCGAGGCCGCACAGGCAGTGGAGCCGCGGCCGCTACATTCCCTTTGTCCTGCCGGCACTTGCCATAACGTTGGCAGTCATCGTCTTTCCATGGTTGTTCACAGTTTTCATGAGCGTGCACGATTGGCGAATCAATCAGACGTTCACCTTCGTGGGATTCGCCAACTACCTGAACCTCGCAAGCGATGAGCGCTTCATTAGCGCGCTCTGGCGCACGCTTTACTACGGTGTCCTCGCCGTCATCATACCGGTGATATTCGGCACCTTCGCTGGCGTGATTTTCCACAAGCGCTTTCCCCTACGCGGATTTTTCCGCGGTGTCTTCATCCTGCCAATGATGGCGACCCCGGTTGCCGTCGCCCTCGTCTGGACGATGATGTTTCACCCACAACTCGGCGTGCTCAACTATCTCCTGGGCCTCGCGGGCATTCCGCCGCAGAACTGGGTTTACGCGCCCGACACGGTGATCCCAAGCCTTGTCGCGGTCGAGATTTGGCAATGGACGCCGCTTGTCATGCTGATCGTACTCGGCGGGCTCGCCGCGCTACCGACCGAGCCTTACGAATCGGCGCGCATCGACGGTGCGTCTGAGCTGCAGATGTTCCGGCACATCACCCTGCCGATGCTCCTGCCCTTCATTATGGTTGCGGCGATCGTGCGCACGATCGATGCCGTCAAGGCGTTCGACACGATCTTCGTCATCAGCCAGGGCGGGCCGGGCACATCGTCGGAGACGATTAACATCTACCTGTATCTTCAGGCATTCGCCTTTTACAACGTGGGCTACGCCTCGGCCATCGTGGTCGTGTTCTTCATGCTGATCGTGGCACTATCGCTCGCTCTTCTCTACATGCGGCAGAGGACGCAATGGATGTGACCGGATCGCGCCCAACGCCGGTCAAGATTCCACTTACGGCCCGGCAACGTGTCGGCCGGATGTGGGGGAGGCTTGCGTTCGCCTTCGCAGTATTCGTCATCGTTTCTCCCGCCGCCCTCGTCTTTTTGTGGATGCTGTCGCTCGCCGTGAAGACCGAGGTTGAGAATATCGCTTATCCGCCGATCTTCATTCCGCAGACGCCGACGCTCGACAATTTCGTCGAAGTTTTTCGCGCGAGCCCGTTTGCGCGCTATACCCTCAACAGCGTCGTCGTCACCGGCTGCGCAACGCTCCTGGCGATTGTGGTCGGCGTCCCCGCGGGGTACGGCATTGCAAAAGCCAAGGCGACGAAGCTCGCGGTCACGGTCCTCATTGCCCGGATCACGCCGGGTTTGAGCTACCTCATTCCGCTCTTCATCATGTTCCAGTGGCTCGGCTTGACCGGAACGCTCGTTCCGCTCGTAATCACGCACCTCGTGATCACGGTGCCCGTCGTGATCTGGATCATGATCGGGTTCTTCGAGTCGCTTCCGAAGGATCTGGAGGAAGCCGCCTTCATCGATGGCGCTTCCCTGTGGCAAGCCTTCTTGTACATAGCACTTCCTCTCGCAAGGCCGGGGATCACGGTTGCGACCGTGCTGTCGTTCATATTTTCCTGGAACAATTTCATCTTCGGCGTTGTGTTGGCGGGGCGCGAAACCCGCACTTTGCCGGTCGCCGTTTATAACGTGCTCACCTTCGAGCAGATTTCTTGGGGTCCGCTCGCAGCGGCCGCACTCATTGTGACACTGCCGGTCCTGATCCTGACAATCGTGCTCCAGCGCGAAATCGTCGCTGGACTGACGGCAGGCGGGGTTAAGGGCGGCTGAATGTCTTCGACCGCAGCGATCGATCGCGGCCATCGGTTTCGACCGAACCTTGCATGCCTGCGCGCGGCGGGCCATGATCGGCCCGTATCGAATTCGCTCTTGCGGCAAAATGAGGTCACCGATGCGGCCAAACAATGTCAAGACGGTCTGGAGCAATGGTAGCGCGGTCATCAACGGGTGGCTCGGCATTCCAAATAGTTTTTCCGCCGAGGTCATGGCGACACTCGGATGGGACTCGCTGGTAATCGATCTCCAGCACGGCCTCATCGATTATCAGGCGGCCGTGGTTATGATGCAGGCGATCTCGACGACAAGCGTGACCCCACTCGTCCGCGTGCCCTGGAACGATCCGGCGATCGTCATGAAATGCCTCGATGCAGGCGCTTATGGGATTATTTGTCCGATGATCAATAATCGCCAGGAGGCTGAGCGTTTCGTGGGGGCGTGCCGCTATCCCGCGAAAGGATATCGAAGCTCGGGGCCAATTCGCGGGCTCATCTACGGGGGCAATGACTATCAGGCGAAATCCGACGAGACGATCCTCACCTTCGCGATGATTGAAACCGCTGATGGCGTGAAGAACCTCGACGAGATCTGCACCACGCCGACACTCGACGCTCTCTATATCGGGCCGAACGACCTCTCGCTCGCGCATGGCGGCAAAGGCGGGCTCGACCAGACCGATCCCAAGATCGTAGCAATCATCGACAAGATCCTCGCGGCTGCCAAGCGCAACGGCATTAAGGCTGGCATCCACACCGGAAGCGTTGCCTATGCGAAGGCAATGATTGCGAAGGGCTTCGATCTTGTGACCGTGCTGAGCGACAACCGAATCATTGCGCAGTTCGGCAAGCAGATCGTCGACCAAATGCGCGGCAGCGCGAGCGAAAAGGGGCCGGCGGGCACTTATTAGGCGGGCATTGATTACCCAAGATGGAGTCCTGCCGACGCCGTTCGTATCGCGGCCGCCTGCGATTGACTCGCCAATATGCGAACGCTAACGTCCGGCCAACAATGAATCAAAATTCGGGAGGCGCCTGATGTCCCGCCGATTCGTATTCGGTTTCGTCGCCGCAGTTTTTGTTGTAGCGAATGCGGCGGTGCGGGCCGTCGACGCACCCAGCGAAATCAAGATCGGCACGCTTTATGCGTCTTCGGGCGCTTTCGCGGCAATTTCGATGCCGGTCCATTCCGGCCTGAAGCTGTGGATTGACCAGAAGAATGCGGAAGGTGGGCTTTTCGTGAAGCCCGCCGGCAAGAAGATCCCGATCAAGCTGGTAGCCTACGACGACCAAAGCAACACCGCGACCGCGGCGACGCTATACAATCAGCTCATCACCCAGGACAAGGTCGACATTCTCGTTTCGGATTCCGGCTCGGTCCTGACCTCGGTCGCCGTGCCGATCGCGCGCGACCACAAGATGCTTCTGATCGACCAGACCGGAACGGGCGCTAATTTCTTCACGAAGGACAATCCCTACATCGTCCTCATATCCGATCCGGTCTCGAGCATCTGGCCGAAATACGTTGCCGATTTCCTGACCAAGGACGGTCCGCAGCTCGGGATCAAGCGCGTCGCCATCATCTACTCGACGAACGATTTCACCGGCACGCAGGCGACCGCCGTGCGCGGTTTCATAAAGGACAGCGGAGCGCCCGTCGAGATCGTCTACGACAACGGCGTGCCGACGAATACATCGAGCTACACAGTGCTTCTCAATAACATCCAGGCGGCGAATCCGGACGCAGTCGTCGCCCTCGGCTATCCAAACAACGACATCTCTTTCCTTCGGAACGTCCAGGATGGCGGCATCAAGTTCAAGTGGCTATTCAGCATCTATGCAGGGCTCGAGACCGAACATCTTTTGAAGACGGTGGGTGCGAAGGGATTGGAATACGTTTACACCTACGTACCGTCCTCGGAGATCGAGTACAAATCCGAGTTCGGGATGTCGCTCCAGGAATTTCGGGACGCTTGGAACAAGAAGTACGGCGAGGGCACGGTCGAATTCGGCTTCAATTCGGTCGCCGGTTATACGACGGGCCTCGTGCTCGAAAAGGCGCTCGCTACAACCGAGAGCCTCGACCAGCTCGAGCTTCGCAAGGCCATCTTCGGCCTTTCGGGCAAGCTCAAGACCATTGACGGCACCTTCGAGCTCGACGAGACGGGCGCGCAAGTCGGCGAGATCACCCCGCTTGGCCAAATCGTCCCCGACGGCAAGGACGGCATCAAGTTCGTGACGATTTACCCGCACGAGGTCGCGACCGGAAAGCCGGTCTACCCGGCACCGTGAGTGCCGCCGTCGGCGAGGTCCGGCGCATCTTACCTGCCGGTCCGCCCATGACGGTCGGGCGCTGAACGATGCTGGCATACTCGATCCTCGCGGGCCTCGTATTCGGACTCTATTTCAGCCTGGTCGGCCTCGGCCTCAACCTCGTCTTCGGCGTCATGCGCATCGTCAACCTGGCGCATGGCGACTTCCTGATGCTCGGCGCGTTTGCCGCCTACTGGCTCTTCAACCTCTTTGGCATCAATCCACTCGCCGCGGCCATTGTGGCGTTCGTCTTCTTCGCGATCCTGGGCATTCCGCTCTATTACGCCGTCGTTCCGCGCCTTCTCAAGGCGAAGGACCCGGAGATGCTGTCGATCATCCTCTTCTTCGGCCTCTCGCAGATGATCGAGGCTTTGGCGACGATCGCATTCGGGCCCGGCGAGCGCTCGATCCCGGGGAAGGTCCTTGGGAGCGGCCCTGTCGGTATTTTCGGTCAAAGCCTGCCGTCGGCCTGGATCGTGAGCGGCGTGGCAAGCGGTGTCGCGGTA
>DASPOR010000004.1 GCA_035625915.1 Alphaproteobacteria bacterium
CCTCGCACGGCCATGGTCCGAGAAAGAGGGTCGGCTTCCATGCCTTCGCTTCGGAAAGCATTGCCCGCGCCGTGAGAAGCGATTCTTCGAGTGGGACGCGCACCCCATCCGTGCCGACTTCCAAGGCCGTATCGTTGTTGCCGAACGCAAAAACGATCGCCCCTAGGTAGATATCGGGCAGACGCGCTACACACTCGGCTTTCCATCGCGCCGCGATCAGCACGGAGGTATCGGCGCGGACGCCGAGGTTGTAGCAGGAAAGATCGTGCCCGCGCTCGCGTTCCGCCTGACAGAGTCGGCCCGGCCAACCGAGGAACCGGTCGTCCCCGGTTCCCGCCGTCAAACTATCGCCCACGAAGCAAATTCGAAGCGCTGTCATTCCCCTATCCTTCCCGGAGAATTGTCGACACTCTCGTGTGGCGAATCCGAAATTCGCCACATCTGGGTGCGGGACCGTGAGCGAATTTCGGATTCAAAACCACACGAGGAATATATTGTATCCAGTGTGGTATTCGGATTTGAAGTTCCTGGACGTGGCTACCGCTAACATCCTAGGGGCTTCAAGTCCACCGCGTTAAGAAAAACAATTGCCCGCATAAAGAAGGCGGTTCAAGTTCCTATCATTGGCATTCGGGACGCTTGATTGGCGCCTCGATTAACGCACAAAAGCTTCCGACCCATGCTTAGGAGAGTTGCGATGGGCACGATCTACGTTGCGAAAAGTACCATGCTTGGCAAATGGGCATCGGACGTCGGGCTGAGCAAGCACGTCTTCAAGATCGGCTACACCGAGGAGTCCGTGAAGGACGTCGTCGCGGCGGGCTGGGCGGGCGAATCCGACTGGCAACTCGTTAAGAAACAGGAGGCTGAGGGCATAAGCGAGGAAGCGCTGATCGCGCGCCTCGCACTCAAGGAAAGGATGATCGATCCCGCTCTCTACCCCAAGATCAAGGGTGCGCGCGGCATCTTCAAGGTGCCGCCGGATCACGTCGAAAACCACATCGTGGTCGAGCGCGCGATGGCGGGCGTCGAGCTGATCGATCCCGGCAAGCTCAAGCCCGTTGATTTCGCAAAATATCTGATCGACAACGCGCTCAAGTGAAAGGGCCCGATTTCCGAGACCGAAGTGCGATCCTCAGTTGCCTGAAAGTTCCAGAAGCTTTGCAAGGCATGCATCTCGGTCGGGTGCGAAATCCTGCTCGATCCACCATGCTTCGACCGCGGCGATGAGCCGCCCTACTTTCGGACCGGCCGGTATGCCTAGCGCCAACGCGTCTCGTCCCCTCACGGGAAATCCGGGCGGCCGCCACGCGACCGCGAATGCCAGATGATCGCGCCAAGCCTCGCTCGCGCGCCGATCGCTCGGACCATGAGCGCCGATGTCGCGCGCCCAGGCGAGGAGTGAAAGATCCCTGAACAGCTCTGCGCCGAGGCGATAATGATGCTTCCGTCGCTCGACTTCGGACATATCCACATGAAGCCGAACGCGAGGTTGCACGAGTTCGACGAGCCGCTCGGATTCGACATTCGAAAGCCGCAACCGGCGCGCGACACCGTCGGGGGTACCTTTTGCCGTATCGATCAGGGCCGCAAGGCGGCGCAAGGCGTCGGCTCCGGCCGCGGCACCCTCGACGGTTACAAGGGCGCGCAAGAACTCAACACTTCCCGCTTCCGGCAAGAAATGTCCGACGATGCCGTCCTCGATCATAAGTGCGACGACCCTAGCGGGATCGGGTGCGCTCAGGAGCTTGAGCGTCTCCGCGGCAACCCGCTCGCCCGATAGGGTCGGCAACAGATGGGCGAGTTCCTTGCAGGCAAGCCGACATTCTTCATCGATCGGCGGTTTGCCGTAATGGGCGTAGAAACGGAAAAAGCGCAGCAGCCGCAACACGTCTTCCCTGATGCGCGCGCGCGGATCGCCCACGAAGCGGATGCGGCCGAGCTTAAGGTCCTCAAGACCGCCGAAGGGATCGTAGAGCGTTCCGTCAGGGGCCGCGAGGAGTGCATTGATCGTCAAATCGCGGCGTGCTGCGTCAGCCATCCAGTCATCGGTGAAGGCGACGCGTGCGCGGCGTCCATCGGTCTCGACATCCAAGCGGAGTGTCGTGATCTCGAAGTGGTCCCGTCCGATCACCGCCGTGACCGTGCCATGCGCGATACCGGTCGGAATTGCCTGAATGCCAGCTGCCTCCAGCAGTTCGATGACCGCGGGGGGCGGATCGTGGGTCGCAAGGTCGATGTCTTTGACCGGCCGTCCGAGGATCGCATCGCGCACGCATCCGCCGACGAAGCGGACCACGGCCCCCTTGGTGCCGAGGGCCGCCACCACGCGCTTGGTGGCAGGAGCCGTCATCCACGGCTGCTCTTCGATTTTGCCGACCGGCTGCAAGCGTCTAATCCTTGATCTGGCCCGGTATGACGCGACCGTTCTTGACCTCGGCCGGAACGTATTTCCCATGTGGCGAATGGCCTGCAAGCAAGGCGCCGACGACGAAGCTCGCCGCCGAAATCCCCATGCCGCTGAGGATCAGCCAAAACCACGGCCCCTGTTGCCAGGTCGGTGCAACCGTGCCGGTTGCCGTGGCGCGTCGGCGCCGATGCACGAGCCAAAGAAGGTAAATGGCCGTCGGCAGCACGATAGGCAGCAGGTATTGGAAGAGCACGCGCGCCATCAGCCGATCAACACGTCGCGGAGATTGACGAGCATCCCCGCGGTCGCACCCCAAATGTATCGATCCTTGTAGGGCAGCGCATAGAACTGCCGCTCGATCCCCTTAAAGATGCGACTGTCGATCCGGTAGTTTGCCCGATCGAGGGCGAACGCCAGTGGCATTTCGAAAACGTCGGCGACCTCGACCGGATCCGGCTTTACCGGGAACGGCGGGCGCACGATGGCGACCACCGGGCAGATGATGAAGCCAGTGCGCGTTTCGTACTCGTCGAGTCGCCCGACCGGAGAGACATTATCGGGCGGCAGGCCTACTTCCTCGAACGCCTCGCGTAGGGCTGCGTGTTCGGGGTCGGGATCGCCGGGCTCGATGTGCCCGCCGGGGAAGCTGATCTGGCCGGCGTGGTCGTGCAAATTCGCGGTCCGCAGGGTGAGGAGGACGGTCATCCCCTCACCACGGTCAACAAGGGGGACCAGAACCGCGGCCGGCGTGAGCGGCCCAGGATGGCGCATATCCTGAGTATTGAGATTGTGGTCGCCCCGGTGGTCAGTCTTGCCGCCCGCAATAGGTTGAGGTGCAAAGCCGTGGCGACGCCCGCGCAGAGCGCCGGCGGTCGCGCGAATCCTATCGATGATAACCTGCCGTTCGATGGAAATTTCCTCCGTCATGACCTGTCATCGAGCCGTCCGAGCGGAAAAAAATGCCCGCGGCTCCATACACCGTAGAGATTCTCGCCCTTCACCGGCTCTTCGACGCCGATTTCAACAAGCTGATAATAAACCGAACGGACGATAAGCGCCTCGAGTCCCGGGCAGGCGCCAATTCCCGGGCGTGCGAGGACATAGGGCCGCGGCTCCCCGCTGGCGGGATCGTGGCACAAGCGGATCGGATGGTCAGCGCCGACTGTCACGGTCTCGTCGAGATTGGTGCGGAAATGAAGGGAACGGGTGCGACCCTCGCCCTCGGCCGTAAGCTCGACTGCCGTGAAGGGCGCATCGTCAACCTTGATCCGGCCACGTTCGGCCGGTGTCACAAGCCAATAGTCTCCCGCCTCGTCGCGCTTCAAGACCGAGGCGAACAGCTTCACGAGTGCAGGCCGGCCGATCGGCGACCCGCGATAGTACCAAGTGCCGTCGCGCCCGATCCGGATATCGATGTCGCCACAAAAGGGCTGGAATGGCGGCTTTGCGGGATGGGCACCGGAGGGGGCGACCGAGGGGGCGGGAACGTCGAATTGATTTGCGCCGCGTGTGACATCGGTTGATGCTTTTGTCATGACGCCGCCTTATTTGTCGGGTAACCGCTCATTTCGGGGTCCGGGTGGGATCATACCATTGCGCGCTGATCAAGGAGCAGAGCACGTGACAATCGTCGAGACCGGTCCGGCCATGGGTGAGCCAAGTGGCGCGCTTGTGGCCGAGGTGGAGCGCCTTTGCCAGCGGATGAGCGTTGTCCGCGAGCGCGTCGGCCAGGTGATTTTCGGCCAGAAAGCCGTTATAGACCATTCTCTTATAACGCTTTTGGCAAGCGGCCACGCCCTCCTCGTTGGCGTACCCGGGCTCGCCAAGACCCGTCTCGTGGAGACACTTGGGATCGTGCTCGGCCTCGACGCCAAGCGTATCCAATGCACGCCGGACCTTATGCCCGCCGACATTTTGGGCTCGGAAGTCTTGGAAGAAGCCGAAAACGGACGACGAGCATTCCGCTTTATCGAGGGGCCTGTATTTTGCCAGCTTCTGATGGCGGACGAGGTCAATCGCGCGAGCCCGCGGACCCAATCCGCCCTGCTTCAAGCAATGCAGGAAGGGCGCGTTTCAGTCGCCGGGCGTTACCACGGGCTGCCGAAGCCATTCCATGTGTTGGCGACGCAGAATCCGCTCGAACAGGAAGGCACTTACCCGTTGCCGGAAGCGCAGCTCGACCGGTTCCTTATGCAAATCGACGTCAATTACCCCGACATCGAGGCCGAGCGGCACATGCTCGCTGCCACGACGGGTATCGCGGAGGTCCAACCCGCCACGACGATGGCGACCGATGATCTTCTTGCGGCCCAGCGTCTCATCCGTCGGATTCCGGTCGGGCAAAGCGTGGTCGACGCAATCCTCAAGCTCGTGCGCCAAGGTCGGCCCGAGACGAGCGAGCTTGATGAAGTGCGCCGGCAGGTCGCATGGGGACCTGGCCCACGCGCGAGCCAAGCGCTCATGCTCGCAACTCGCGCACGCGCCGTGATCGAGGGACGGCTGGCGCCCTCGGTCGACGACGTGCTGGCGCTGGCACCGGCCGTTCTGCGCCACCGCATGGCGCTTAATTTCGCCGCCCGCGCAGACGGCATCACGATCGATCAAGTGATCAACCAGCTGGCCGCTCCCCTCGGCTGACGGATCCATGGCAGGACTCGCGCAAAGCCAAGGCGCCCCGCCGACCCAGCAACGGGCCGAGCGGCTCGCCGCGGTCCTACCCCCACTTCTCGTGCAGGCCGAACGCGTCGCGGCAACGATCGCGCAAGGGGTTCACGGCAGGCGGCGAGTGGGCACGGGCGATACGTTCTGGCAGTTCCGTCGTTATGAAATGGGCGAGTCCACGCACCGCATCGATTGGCGCCGCTCGGCGAAGTCGGACTTGCTCTTCGTGCGCGAAACGGAATGGGAAGCCGCGGCAAGCGTCTGGCTGTGGTGCGATCGCTCACCCTCGATGACCTATCGCTCGGCACCTCAGCTTCCCGAAAAAGCCGAGCGTGCCGCCTTGCTGCTCCTGGCCCTTGCATGCCTACTCGTGCGCGGGGACGAGCACGTTACCCTGCTCGGCTCCGGGCTTCATCCCCGCCCAGGCCGCCCAGCGCTCGACCGCATTGTCCTCATGTTGGAGCGGGCGAAAGGGGGGCTCGGCAAGATCTCTCAAGCGAGCTTGCCGGCGTTCGAGCTTCTGCCGCGCCACGGTCAACTTGTCCTCTTCGGCGACTTTCTTGGCCCGCTCGAGGAAACCGATAGTATCGTGCGCCGCTATGCTGGACGCGGGGTTAAGGGAAACCTCGTCCAGGTTCTGGATCCGGCCGAGGAGACATTGCCATTTGGCGGACGCAATCGCTTCGAGGGCGTCGAGGGCGAGGGTGACGTGCTGATTCGCCGTGTCGAGGCGGTGCGCGATGCTTACGTCGACCGGCTTGCCCGGCATCGAGCGGGACTTCACGCAATCGCCCGAACGGTCGGTTGGAATCTCATCTTGCACCGTACCGACCGCGCGCCCGAGTCCGCACTTCTTGCGCTCTACGCCACGCTCTCGGCAAGTTGGGAAGGCTTATGATGCTCTCCCTGGGCGCCCTTGCCTTCTTGCATCCCTGGATTCTTTCGGCCCTGGTCGCTCTTCCGGCGTTGTGGTGGCTGTTACGCGTAACACCCCCCATGCCGAAGCTCATCCGCTTTCCCGCGGTACGCCTGCTCCTCGGCCTAGTGCAGAGCGAGGAGACCCCCGCCCGCACCCCACTTTGGCTTGTGGCTCTTCGCCTTTTGCTGGCTGCACTCATCATCGTCGGTTTGGCGCAACCGCTATTGAATCCGCTGGGTGCCCATCGCGGGGACGGCCCGCTCATCCTTGTCGTCGACAATGGTTGGGCGGCGGCACGGGATTGGGCCGCACGCGAGCGCACACTGTCGAGCCTAATCGAGGGGGCGGTGCGCGAAGAACGGCCCGTGATGCTGTTGGCGACGGCACCACCAGCCTCCGGGGATAAGCTTCAGGCGAGCGGACTGTTGCCTGCGGCCGACGTTCAGCGTCTCGCCCAGGCACTCCAGCCGCAGCCTTGGTCGACCGACCACGGAGCGGCAATCGCCGCTCTTGAAGGTGTCAAGCTCGCCGGCCCAGCGAAGGTTTTCTGGCTCTCCGACGGCCTCAATGACGCGGATGCGACCAAGCTCGCCTTACGGCTCGAGCAGCTAGGGTCCGTCGAGGTCGTGAGCGATCCTGCCTCGGCACTGCCGCATTTGCTGATTCCACCGGCCATTCAGGGAGCCGAGCTGGGTGTGACCGTCGTGCGCGCCACGAGCGAGGGCAGCGAGCGCGTCGATGTGCGCGCACTCGACAGCGACGGCCACCAGGCGGCGGAACTTCCCCTGACGATTGAGCCTGGCAAGCGCGTGGCCCTCGGCAAATTCGCAATTCCCGTCGAGCTCAGAAACCAGATTGCGCGCATCGAAATCGCGGGCGAGCGGACGGTAGGTGCCGAAGTGCTTCTTGACGAACGGTGGCGACGACGCCCAGTCGGCCTCGTCACCGCTCCCGCGACCGAGCAGGCGGAGCCGCTACTCGGCGGGCACTACTATCTCGAACGTGCATTGCAGCCCTACAGCGAAGTCGTGACTGGAACGCTGGAACAACTTCTTCAACGCGAGCTCGCTGTCCTCGTGCTGACCGACACTGACCCCTTACCCCCAGCTTTGCGCCAGCTGCTCGAGCGCTGGATCGAGCATGGCGGCACTCTCGTTCGTTTCGCGGGTCCTCGGCTTGCCCAAGGTAACGATGACCTGGTACCGGTCAAACTTCGGCAGGGCGAGCGCGAACTCGGTGGGGCCATGTCGTGGGCGAAGCCAGCATCGTTGGCCCCTTTCGACGCGCGCAGCCCTTTTGCCGGCCTCGAGATTCCAGCCGACGTCACGATCAAGCGCCAAGTGCTGGCGGAACCCTCGCTCGATCTCGACCAGAAAACCTGGGCGCGCCTCAGCGACGGGACTCCTCTCGTGACCGCAGACAAGCGTGGCGGGGGTTGGCTCGTGCTGATCCACACGACGGCCAATCCGGACTGGTCCTCATTGCCGTTCTCGGGCCTCTTCGTCGAGATGCTTCAGCGCGTCGTAGCGCTGAGTCAGGGTGTGGCGGGCAGGGCGGAGAAAGTCAATCTACCGCCGCTCAAAACGCTTGACGGCTTTGGCGAACTCGTCAATCCCCCACCGGCGGCGAGTGCCCTCAGTGCCGACGATCTCGCCCACCCTCAGCTCGGTCCACGCCACCCCCCTGGCTACTATGGTAGCCAGACGAGCAGGCGTGCGCTGAACCTCACGAATGCGGTCGTGGCGATCGACCCCTTGCGTGGATTGCCACCCGGCCTCGCACAGACATATTACGGCGCCCAACGTGAGCGGGATTTGAAGCCCTGGCTCTTGGGCGCTGCAACGCTGCTCGCCCTTGTGGATTTCGTGCTAAGCCTCGCGCTACGCGGCCTTTTAGCGGGCCGCAAGGTGCGCAAACTCGCCGGAAGTGCCGCGGCACTGATATTGGCCGCGGTCGTGGCGATGACACCTGACGCTCGCGCCGCCGGCTCTTCGCCGAGCCCCGACGATTCCGCCATCATCGCCGCGATCACGACGACCAGGCTTGCATACGTGGTGACCGGCGACAGTGCTGTCGACGACGTCAGCAAGGCCGGGCTCACTGGCCTGACACTGGCGCTCAACGCGCGCACGGCGATCGAGGCGGCATCGCCGATGGCTGTCGACCCGGCCAAGGATGAGCTTGTCTTCTTCCCGCTCATCTATTGGCCGGTCACCGAGCAAATGCCGAGTTTGCCGACACCCGCGGTCGAAAAGGTCACCGAATATCTTCGCAACGGCGGCCTCATCGTGTTCGATACGCGCGATCCAAATCGCGGCGCCGCGAGCTGGCGAACCTTGCGACGGCTTCTTAACGAATTCGATCTTCCCGCGATCATTCCAGTCCCCGACGAGCACGTCCTGACGCGGTCGTTCTATCTCATCCATGACTTCCCGGGCCGTCTCGACGGCTCGACCGTGTGGGTCGAGCGCTCGGAAGGCAACGTGAATGACGGCGTCTCCTCCGTCATCATCGGCGGCAACGATTGGGCGGGCGCTTGGGCGGTCGACGATGCCGCGCATCCCCTGATGGCGGTGTCGCCCGGCGGCGAACGTCAACGGGAGATGGCGCTGCGCTTTGGCGTCAATCTCGCGATGTATGCCTTGACCGGCAGCTATAAATCCGACCAGGTGCACCTGCCCGCGATACTCGAGAGGCTCGGCCTCTGATGCTCGAGAATCTCGCCATCACCTTCGCCCCGCTTATTGCCTGGCCTGCGATCGCCCTTTTCGCCGGCGGTGCGATAGCCCTCCTCGCGGTTGCGTGGCTGAGAGGTGCGCCAGGAACGGCCTGGCGCGCACTTGTGCTCGGTGTGCTGCTTCTCACCCTTCTCAATCCTTCGGCCGTGATCGAAGACCGCGCACCCCTCGACGATGTGGGGTTGGTCGTCGTCGACGATTCGCCGAGCCAGGGAATCGGCAATCGCCGGGCCGAAACCGAAGCGGCACTCGCCAAAGTCCTCGATGCCGCCAAATCGCTCCGGCATCTCGAATTGCGCATCGTGCGAACAACCGCACAAGACGAAAACGGCCGCGATGAGGGCACACTTTTGTTCAAGGCGCTCGACAGGGCGATTTCGGAAATCCCGCGCCAGCGTTTCGCGGGGGCCATCATGATCACCGACGGTCAGGTGCATGACGTGCCGGCACCTGAGGTCGCCCGCCAGCTTGCTGCGCCGCTCCACGCGCTCTTGACTGGCATACGCAATGAGGCCGACCGCCGTCTCACCGTCGTCGATGCACCGAGCTATGGCCTCGTCGGCAAACCGATAACGTTTACGGTGCGGGTCGACGATCTCCCGGGACCTTCACACGGAACGACACGAATGACCATCGCACGCGACGGTGCGGCGGAGGACGCTGTCGACGTTCCGCTAGGTGCCGATACGCCGATCACTGTGACCCTCGATCACGCCGGCCAAACGATCTTCGAGCTGGCAGTCGATCCGGGACCGAAATCGCTCACCCCTCTCAACAAGCGCGCCGTCGTGGTCGTTAACGGCGTGCGGGACCGATTGCGCGTGCTGCTCGTCTCCGGTGAGCCGCATCCGGGCGAGCGAGCGTGGCGCAACCTTCTCAAGTCCGACCCGGCGGTCGATTTGGTTCACTTCACCATTCTGCGCCCGCCCGAGAAGCTAGACGCGACGCCCGTACGCGAGCTTTCGCTCATCACCTTCCCGGTGCACGAGCTGTTCGAGGTCAAGCTCGCCGAATTCGATCTCATCATTTTCGACCGATATCGCAGGCGGGGCGAACTGCCGCGGAATTATTTTCAGAACATCGTGAACTACGTGAACAATGGCGGCGCCATTTTGTCGGCGGTCGGTTCGAGCTTCGCTTCGCCGGCGAGCTTTTACTATTCTCCCCTCGCCGACGTGATCCCGGCGGAGCCGACCGGACAAGTGCTAGAGCAAGGCTTCCGCCCTCAGGTGACTGATATCGGCCGTAGGCATCCGGTGACGGCCGATTTGCCGGGTGAGGATTCCAAGGACCACCCCTGGGGTCGCTGGTTCCGTCAGATCGACGTGCGGGCCAAGGGCGGGGTGACGCTCATGAGCGGAATCGACGGCCGGCCCCTCCTTCAGCTCGAACGTATCGGCAAGGGGCGCGCGGCCTTGATCGCGAGCGATCAGATGTGGCTTTGGTCGCGCGGGTTCGAAGGGGGAGGGCCGCAAGCCGAATTGCTGCGCCGGCTGGCCCATTGGCTGATGAAGGAGCCGGAACTCGAGGAGGAGGATCTGCGCGCCGAGGTGGAGGGTAATCGGCTCAAGGTCGTCCGGCAAAGTCTCGACGATAAGCCGGTCGACGCCGTGGTCACCGCACCATCCGGAAGGACGACAACGCTCAAGCTCGTGCAGGAGGAAGGCGGGCGTTCGAGTGCGACGATCACAGCCGATGAACTCGGTCTCTACCGAGTCACGGACGGCATGCACACAGCACTTGCGGCCGTCGGCCCACTCAATCCAATCGAATTCGCCGATGTGCGCTCGACCGACGAGAAGCTCAAACCTGCGACCGATGCAACGGGCGGCAGTGTGCGTTGGCTGTCGGAAGGCGGGGTGCCGGAGCTGCGCCAGATTCGCCCCGCACGGGATTATGCCGGTGCCGGTGCTGCTGGCCCTTGGATCGCGTTCAAGAGCAACGGAGACTACGTAGTGACGGGCGTGCGCCAAGCGCCGCTTTTGCCCGCACTCCTCGTGCTGCTCGCCGCCCTCGGCGCACTAGCGTTTGCCTGGCGGCGCGAGGGACAATAGAGGACGACCGACCAAGGACGCGATGAACATCGCCAAGTTATCCGCCCACGGGCCGGAGCGTACGAATGGGATATCGAACGCCTCTTGGTGACAATCCGGTCGTTGAAGCCCGCGCGCATCATTGCGGTCCCGGGCGATCAATTATCGCAGCGATCGTCGAGCCCGCCGAACGTACCTACCCGCCAACCCGGTACATCACATAAGCGGACTCCTCCACGCCGTCCGGTGTGGGCATCCGCGTCCAATCGGGATTCTCCATCGTGTAATCGCCGAGAACGAGGCCGCCCGGCGCCATGAGGGGTGAAAGAAGCGGCACAATGGAGGAGACGAGATTGCGGCTCGCGACCACGTCGTGTGAGCCTACGTCGCAATTGGCAAGAATGGCCTGCCCCGCGAGTTGTCGCTGGACGCGCGGCAATGTGTCCCGAAAATCGCCCTCGATGAAATATTCCGGGGTGGGTCGCGATCTTGGATGAGACGCGAGCTCGCGGTCGAACACATATATGCTCCGGCCTGGAAAGCGCGCTCGCAAGTGATCGAAGGTCCGACCGTTCCCGAGGCCCAGCTCTAGAATAGGACCCGGGCGGTCGCCGATCAGCCTTGCAGCCGCGTCGATATGGGCCCGCTGAGCGAGCAATCGTTCTATGAAGGTGTCCAGGCGACTCATCCCTCCCTACTTTTCGCAGATGCGCCGACCTTGCTCAATAGTTTGTTCGTGGTTCCGGGAGTGGCGGGCGGATCGCGAATCAGGCCGGCGGAACACGCCAAGCGCGGGCTGAAAAAGAGGCTCGGTATCGTTGCAATCGAGCATCCGTAAACCATTTGGCAGCCCATCGCTTTCGCCCTATTCTGCGCCACCCATGCGCCGCAAGATATTGACGAGGCAAGCTTGAATCGCAAGGAACGCCGGCGAGCCGTCAGGCAGAAGCCGAGCGCTCCTGTGCCGCCGCCCGGAGCTTCTGCCGCCCCAGGCGGCACAGGCCATATTCTCCAGCAAGGAATCGAACTTCTTCAGGCGGGCCGCGTCTCCGAAGCGGAGGCGCTTTATCGGCGCGTGCTTGCAATCGATCCCAAAGAACCCGACGCAACTCACCTTCTCGGGTTGATCGCGCATCAAAAAGGTCAAAATGAAACGGCGATCGAGTTGATCGGAAAAGCCATCGCGCTCGACGGACGGGTAGCCGCCTATCATGCCAATCTCGGGGAGGCATATCGGGCACTCGGGCAAATGGACGATGCGATCCGTAGCCACCGGCGGGCACTCGAACTTCGCCCGGACCTCGCATCCGCCCATTACGGGCTCGGCACGGCGCTGCTTGAAAAGGGATCCTACGAGGAGGCCGCCACAGAGCTCAAACGCGTGGCCGTGTTCGATCCCCAAGATGCCGAGGCGCACCTCAGTCTCGGGATCGCCCTTTCGAGGCTCGGCCGCCTTGATGAGGCAATTTCCTTTCTCGATCGCGCCGTCAAGCTGCGCGCGCAACTTGGCGAGGCGCACCTTAATCTCGGCGTGGTCCTCCACGCGAAAGGCGATTTGCGCGGCGGGTACACGGCGCTTGCCCGTGCCGTTGAACTTATGCCCGACCTCGCGGAAGCTCATTACCGCATCGCGCGCGTTCTTGTGGCGCTCGAATATTTTGCTGAAGCGATCAGCGCTTTCCGTGAGGCAGTACGGTTGCAACCGCAGTCGCTTCATATTCAGCTCGAGCTTGCGGAGGCTCTACGCCTCTACCGCCACATTCCCGAATCGATCGAAATCTATGAGCGCTTGAGCAAGTTTCATCCCGCTTTATCCGATCCGCTCAACGGCATCGGCCTTGGCCTTCTGGAGCAAGGCGATTTCGAGGGTGCGCGGCGCATGTTCGATAGAGCACTCGCGCTCGATCCAAGCTCCGCCGATATCCATTTCAACATTGGGTTTTCCTATCAGCTTCAAGGTCGATTCGAGGAGGCACGAGGGTGGCACGAAAGGACCCTCGCCCTCCAGCCGGATCACGCGGTAGCGCACTACAATCTCGTGAAGAGCCGCAAGGGAGAGGCGAGCGAAGAGCAGCGGCGTGAAATCGAAAAGGTGCTGCGACTGTCGACACTATCGGCCCGTCAGCGGGCGGCACTCAATTTCGCCCTGGCCAACGTCGACGACGAGCTCGGCGACTACGATGCCGCGTTCGCCGCCTACAAGGAGGCCAACGATCTCAAGAAGGCGACGATGCTCTATGACCCCGAAGAGTATACCGCCTATGTGGATCGCGTAATCGCGACGTTCACGCCGGAACTGTTAGCGGAGAAGTCCGCGTTCGGCAGTGCCTCCAAGCTGCCCGTATTCATAGTCGGCATGCCGCGCTCAGGCACCTCCCTGGTAGAGCAGATCGCCGCAAGTCATCCGCAGGTGCACGGAGCGGGTGAACTCGACGATCTAAGGCGGATCGCGCAGACCCTATCGGCCAATCTCGGTACATCTGCCGCATACCCCGAAGTCGCGCGTCGCCTCGATCGCACCGCAACGCATGCAGCAGCCGAAGCCTACATCGCGGAATTGCGCAAACACTCACCCACGGCCGAGCGTATTACCGACAAGCTGCCGCAAAATTTTCCACGCATCGGCCTTATCCATGTCCTGTTCCCCAAGGCACGGATCGTTCACTGCGCACGCGATCCGCTCGACACCTGCGTATCGTGCTATTTTCAGGAGTTCGCCCACGGCCAGCCCTATGCCTACGACCTCGCTCATCTCGGGCGGCATTATCGTGACTATCTGCGGCTCATGGCCCATTGGCACAAAGTTCTGCCAGGCCGGATACTCGACATCCCCTACGAGGCTCTCATCGCCGACCAGGAAGCCTGGAGCCGCAAGCTGATTTCGTATTTGGATTTGCCGTGGGACGATCGTTGCCTTGCTTTCTATGAGAAGGAACGCCTCGTCCGCACAGCGAGCTTCTGGCAGGTGCGCCAGCCGATCTATGCGTCCTCGATCGGGCGCTGGCGCCGCTATGCAAAGCATCTCGCCCCACTCTTTGACGGCCTGGGCATCGCCCAACCCTCGGATTGAGGCTTCGTTCATTGAATGGACGTTGCGACCTCGGCCGAAGGGGAGCACCCCACAGGGCGCATGACGCCAGCCGCATCGAACTGCGGCGAAATTCGCCGTTATATTAACGCGTTAGCGGGGCCCCGATACTTTCAGCTGATCGGCGCTATAGCTAACCGTTGCATTCGGCGCCGCACTCGACGTATGGCTTGCCAGGGGACTTAACCGCCGGGAACGCGTTACGTCCCGGATGCAACCGGTCGGCCATGCCGTAAGCGGGCGATTTGATGGAAGCTTCTGAAATTTCAACGAATTACGAAACGGCGAAGGCCCTTCATCGGGCGGGCCGGCTGGCCGAGGCCGAGGCGCTCTATCGGGTCATCTTGGCGGCGGAACCGACCCACCCCGATACCCTTCATATGATGGGGGTATTGGCGCTTCAGTCCGGTCAGGCGTCAGCCGCCCTTTTGCCGTTGGAGCGTGCCGTGGCACTGCACAGCCAGAATCCGGCGTTCCACACCACGCTCGGGCAAGCAAGGCTCCACCTCGGCCAACTCGAAGCCGCATTGGGGAGCTTTCGAACCGCAACCGAACTTCAGGTCGATTTTGTCGCGGCCTACTCCCTTGCGGGCTTGGTGCTGCGGCAGATGGGGCGGAATGACGAGGCTCGTGTCGCACTCGAAAAGGCCCTCGCCTTGGAGCCAAACCTCGTTGCAGCGCTGTTCCATCTTGGCGCCATCCTCGATGAACAAGGCAATCGCACCGGTGCTATCGACTGTTACCGACGGGCATTGGCGCTGGCGCCCGATTTTGCCGAAGCTGAACTCAACCTCGGAATCTGCTTGGCACAGGTCGATGATGTGGCGGAAGCCCTTCCCCATCTCGAACGTGCCGCGGTCCTTCGGCCCGATCTCGCGGATGCGCATGGCGCGCTCGGCAACGCCTTGCTCGAGTCAGGGCAAGGCGAGCGCGCGATCGCCGCCTATCGAAGAGCGCTTGAGATCGAACCGAAATCGGCACTTGTGCTCTTCAATCTTGGAAATGCCTTCCGTGCAGAAGGCCGTTTCGAGGCTGCTTTGATGACGTATCGCGAGGCACTTGCATCGGATCCTCGATTGTCGCAGGCAGCCATCAACGCGGGTGGGGTATTCGACGACCTCCATCGCTATGCCGAGGCAGAACAATGCTATCGCCAGGCGCTAGCGATCGACCCGAACGCGGCCCTCGCGCATGCCGGCCTCAGCCTGGTTCAACGCGCCCAGGGTGCGACTGGCGAAGCCCTGTCCGAGGCCGAACGTAGCGTCGCCCTCGACGCCCAGTTGCCCGAGACTCACACGGCGGTGGGGCTCTGCCAGCAAACGCTCGGAAAATTCGATGCCGCCGCCGCCGCCTTCCGCCGCGCGCTTGCAATCGACCCGCTTCAGCCGGCGGCACTCGTGCAGCTTGCTGTCATGCGGGGGGTTGAACTCAGCGAGGCCGAGCGAACTCAGATCGAGCGAGCGCTGACAAAGCCGAAGCTGCGACTCAAAGATAAAGCGAGTCTTCACTTCGCAATGGGGACGGTCGCCGATGGGCGGGGCGCGTATGACGAGGCCTTCGGGCATTACGCCAAAGCCAATGCGATCAAAGCGGGAATGCACCACTACGATCCCATCCAAATCGAGCGCCACGTCGACGCACTTATCGAAACCTTCGACCGCGCTTTTTTTGAGGTGCGCCGGGACTTCGGCGTCCCTTCCGAACAACCTATTTTCGTGCTTGGCATGCCTCGATCGGGCACCACGCTTGTCGAGCAGATTTTGGCGAGCCATCCTGGAGTGCACGGTGGGGGGGAACTTTCGGCGGCGGATCAATGGATAACCGGTCTCGACCTGTTGCCGACGATAAGAGAAGCGCGCATGGAATATCCAAAATCGACGCGCATTCTCGATCGATCCGCCGCGGAGAGGCTGGCCGGACGCTATCTCGACGAGATCGGTCGAGAGGCCGGTGCGGCACTTCGGATCACCGACAAGCTACCGGCGAATTTCCTGCGCATTGGCCTGATCGCACTTCTGCTGCCGCGCGCCCGCATCATTCATTGCATGCGTGATCCGCTCGACACCTGTCTCTCGTGTTACTTTCAGAACTTCGCCGAACCGATGCCGTTCACCAACACGCTCGACCGCCTCGGTCGATACTACCGCGCCTATGAGCGACTCATGGCCCACTGGCGCAGCGTACTGCCTCAGCGCATGCTCGAAGTGTCGTATGAGGAGCTTGTCGCCGAACCCGACCGGTGGTGTCGTCAAATTCTCGCGCATTGCGCACTCCCTTGGGACGAGGGCGTATTACGCTTCTTTGCGACGGATCGTTCCATCCGTACCGCAAGCGTCTGGCAGGTGCGCCAGCCGATCTACCTGAGCTCGGTCGGACGCTGGAAGCATTATCGGGATCATCTGGCACCGCTCCTCAACGCCCTCGGCCGCGATGCAAATGCCGAATCCGGCCCCAATGCCGCCGCCTAGTGCCAACGCACATTCGGATCACCCGCGAATTTTCGGATTCGCGGCCTTGGCAATCCTCGGAATGGTTCTAGTCGGGCTTTCGGCCTGTGATGAGCCTACTACCAAGCCGGATGGCGCCAAGACGGAGCCCGCCGTCACGCTCGCCTATCCCTACCCGGTCCCCCAGGGCGTCGCATTCGCTGATTACCGGGAGGTGGCCGAGCGGAATGCCTGGGTCTATGTCCGGGTGCGCGTCTATTCCGATGCACCGGAAGATGTGGGAACGGAACGCGGAGCACCACCCGCCTCGACCGCTCTCAGTTTCGCAAGCGGCATTATCGCCGATCGACGCGGCTACGTCGTGACGGCAGCACATGTCGCGAACTCGACGAAGTACAAGGCCGAAGTAATCTTGCTCGACGGCCGACGCTATCTCGGTCGCGTCGTCGCGGTCGAGCGTTCACGTGAGCTTGGCCTCATCAAGATCGAGCCGTTCGATGGCATGCAAGTCGCCCACTTTGCCGATGGCGAAGAACTGCCGACCGGTGAGCCTGCACTCACCATTGGCACGCCGGCGCATCACGGGGGAATCGTGATCGTTGGCACCGTGCTCCGGCACCTCAAAACGCGCATCAGTTACAACGACTATGGCTACGACAACGCCATAGCGCTGGCGATGCGAATTGAGTCGGGCGATTCGGGCGGGCCCGTGCTGGACCGAAATGGACAAGTGGTCGGCATGATCGCAAGCAACTATTCCGCCGATATTGGGCTGGCCGTGCCGTCCGAAGACATTCGGTCCTTCATTCGCGCCCATACGGGTGGATGACGTCGGCGGGTACAGTGACACGTGGATGGCTTGCCTACCATGCGGAAATCGCCCTCGACAAATCCGCGTCGCGCGCCATCTATCGGAAAAGGTTATTCCGGGCTGCCGTATTGTACGGGGTCACGGCGAGGAAATTGGTACGCAACGACGCTCCACCCCCACGTTAGGGCATGGAGCTGTGAGGTTGTCGCATGATTGAAATTCGCCCCTTCGCCAAGCTGGGTCGATTCGAGAACGACTGGCTCAGAGCACGATATCATTTCAGTTTTGCAGAATATTTCGACCCCTCGCGCGTAAGCTTCGGGGCTCTTCGGGTTTGGAATGACGACCGTATTTCGCCCCAAAATGGCTTCCCTCCCCACGGCCATCGCGACATGGAAATCATCACATATATTCGTCGTGGCGCTGTCACGCATGAAGATCACCTTGGCAATCGCGGCCGGACCGAAGCTGGCGACGTACAGGTCATGAGTGCCGGCACCGGCATCGTCCACGCCGAATACAACCTCGAGACCGAACCGACCGAGTTGTTCCAAATTTGGATCGAACCTGCGCAGCGCGGTCTTGCCCCCCGTTGGGGTACGCGCCAATTTCCGAACGACGGGCGCGAGGGAAAATTCATGGTGCTCGCATCCGGCCGATCCGAACACGCGGGCACCGGTGCATTACCCATTAATCAGGATGCCTCGCTGCTTGGCGCCACTGTCGCTACCGGCAAGACGCTCGAGTATCGGCTGGAGCGCGGTCGGCGAGCCTATCTCGTCGCACCGCGCGGGCGGCTCAGCGTCAACGGCGTCGAAGCGGCGGCCCGCGATGGGATCGCCGTTCATGACGAAGAGCGGATCGAGGTAAAGGCGTTTGAAGAGAGCGAAGTGGTGCTGGTCGACGTGCCGTGACTGAGGACGGTGAGGGTAAAATGAGTTGGATCGGCGAAAAGCGATGACCGCGTTCCCGAGTGTGTTCGTCTCCCACGGCGCCCCGACATTGGCGCTTACCCCGTGCCCTGCGCGCGATTTCTTGTCCGGCCTCGGCAAAGACCTTGGCCGCCCGACCGCCATACTTTGCGTATCGGCTCACTGGGAATTGCCGGGGCCGACGGTCAGTGCGGCGGTCGAGCCCGAGACCATTCACGATTTTTACGGGTTCCCCGAACCGCTCTACAACCTTCGCTACCCGGCCGCAGGGGCGCCTGCCCTCGCAGAACGGGTCGGAGGACTCTTGGAGCATGCCGGCTTCGATTGTGCGTCCGATCCGACGCGCGGTCTCGATCACGGCGCCTGGGTCCCGCTACTTCTCATGTACCCGAACGCCGACATACCGGTCGCTCAATTCGCGGTAAACATGCCCCTCGGCCCTGCTCATCATTTCGCCATCGGCCACGCGCTCGAGCCCTTGCGGCGGGAAGGGGTGTTGGTTCTCGGCAGCGGTGGGGCCACACACAATCTCCGAGAGTTCGGTGCCTACCCTATCGACGCCAATCCCTTATCCCATGTCGAAGCATTCGACGCCTGGCTCAAGGCAACGACCGAGGCGGGCAATACGGAATCCCTCATTGAATATCGCAGGACCGCGCCCCATGCCCGCCGCATTCATCCGCGGGAGGAACATTTCCTTCCATTCTTCGTGGCCCTCGGCGCGGGCGGCTTACAAGCGAAGGGCCGCCAGATTCATTCGAGCTTCACCTATTCCGTGCTTTCGATGGCCGCATTCGCATTCGACTGATTGGCTTTCGTCGGCTCATGAAGCGTGACTCCGCGGGCTCCGGGGTGTACGAAGAGCACCCTGAAGGGAAATTCGAGCTTATCTCCTGATGCGCCTGCACCACTTCTGTTCTGCCCTCCTGGTACTGTTTCTTGTCGCCGGAACGGCGTTCGCCCAAGAGACAGCCGATACTCCTCAGCAGCGATTCACCCAAATGGCCGACGGGTGGCGCCAGACGCTCGACCAGGTGCAGGCCGATCTTCACAATGCTGACCTGACGCGCGAACAATTGGACGCACTTCTGGCCAAAGCAAGCGATGTGCTTCAAAGTGCTGGCGCTGCCCGCAGCGCCGTGACGGAGCGACGCAAACCCCTCGCGAATGAACTTACGGCACTTGGCCCGGAACCTGAAAAGGGTCAACCGGTGGAGTCGCTCGACGTCGCGAACCAGCGCCGCCAGCTTCTCATCCAAATCGGGGTCTTCGACGCGCGGCTCAAGCAGGCCGAACTGGCGATCGCCCGGGCCACGGCACTTCAGAGCGGTATCACGCGCCGGAGCAACGCGCTGCTTGCGAAGCGCCTTTTGCTGCGCGAGCCGCCCGTGCTCTCGCTTTCCGTGTTGAGTGCGGCGGCGGGTCAGCTCGGCAGCGTGCTCGCGGCACTCGCCGCGGCACCTGGCGATTGGTGGCAAACAGGTGAGAGCGCCAAGATTAGCCCTGCAAATGCCGGGGGCCTCGCGTTGATCGTGGTGATCGCATTTGGCGCCGCCTGGCCACTTCGGACATGGCTCCTGCGCCGGTTTGGGCGTTCCAACGAAATTGCCGAGCCATCCTATGCGCGGCGGGCACTCGCTGTCGCGGTCGAAGGGTTCGCGCGCGGCATGCTGCCCGCGATCGGACTTTTAGCGGTCACCGGCCTCGTCATGGGTGAGGACATCGCCAATTATCTTTTCGGGCGCATGGTCGGCGGCGCAATCGTCGGTATCGTTTTCTTCTCGGTCACGGCGGCGATTGTCCGTGTGGCCCTATCTCCGGCTGCGCCCAACTGGCGCATCGTGCCCTTGAGTGCTGAGGCTTCACGCTTCATCGCGCATCGGCTCGTGGGTATCGCCGCGATTACCGCAGTCGCACTTGCGATTGGGATCGCCATCGGACAATTCCGCGACGAATCCCGCGAGCTCTTCCGCGTCATTGGCCTCGTTATCGACACGCTCGCGGCGATATTCGCGCTGTCGCTACTTAAGCGCGGCCTTTGGCTGCGCGATGGTGCTGAAACCGAAGCGAAGTCGGCCGTCGAGGGCGAAGCGGAATCCAGGCCCGACGCGAGCAAGAGGCCCTCGTTATTCTGGCCGGTCTTGCGCATCACGATGGCGGCGGCACTCGTCGCCGTACCCTTGCTGGCACTCGTCGGCTATTCCAATCTTGCCACGCACATTATCACGCGGGTTGTGGTCACTGGCCTGCTCGTGGGCGCCATACTCCTCTTCCGCGTACTCGTTCGAGAGGTGTTCGAGGCATTGATTGCGCACGAAAGCGCACGATCGACCCGATTGCGCCGGGCCCTCGCGCTGAGCGACCAAGGCAGCCGCATACTCGTCTTCTGGCTCTGCGCCGCACTCGACGTTATTCTCATTTTGCCGGGCGTGGGACTGGCCTTGCGCGTTTGGGGTGTCCCAAGCAGCTCCATCGGGATCTGGACCGGAAACCTCCTTCACGGAATCGACGTCGGCAATCTTCATTTTTCACTCGGCGACATAGCGCTCGCCGTTATCGTGTTCGTGGGCTTTCTGACGCTCACCCGCGTCTTGCAGCGGCTCCTTAGCGATAAATTTCTTCCCCAAACGCGGCTCGATCCGGGGGTGCGGCACTCGCTCACCGCCATGGTCGGATACCTCGGTTTTGTCTTGGGGGGTGCGTTTGCGGTCTCGGCACTCGGGCTCAATCTTGCCAACCTCGCGATCATCGCGGGTGCTCTGTCGGTCGGCATCGGCTTCGGCCTTCAGAACATCGTCAATAACTTTGTATCGGGCATCATCTTATTGATCGAGCGTCCGATAAAGGTGGGCGACTGGGTGGTTATCGGCCAGCATCAGGGTTATGTGACCCGGATCAGCGTTCGCGCGACTGAGATCGAGACGTTCGAACGTGCTTCGGTGATCGTGCCGAATTCCGAACTGCTATCGAGTGCCGTCGTCAATTGGACGCATCGCGACAAGTACGGACGTGTGGACATCAAGGTCGGCGTCGCCTACGGATCGGACACGGCGAAGGTGCGTGACATCTTGCTTGCCTGTGCGCGCGAAAACCGGCAGATACTCGCGTGGCCGCAACCTTTTGTCCTTTTCAGGAAATTCGGCGGCGATGGCCTCGAGTTCGAACTCCGAGGTTACGTGTCGGACGTCGAGAAAAGCGGCCTCATCTCAAGCGATCTGCATTTCGCGGTCGACAAGGAATTCCGCGCGGCCGGTATCGAAATCCCGTTTGCGCAGCGCGATTTGCGTATCCGCAATGTCGACGAAATTGCACGAGCGATCACGGAATCGAGCGAACGGCACCCGTCAGCACCAAGGTCCGACCAACGAGATAACATCGCGAGCGCCCATCCACCGAGCCGCAGAGGCTGAGGCGCCTGCCCGACATCGGTTGCTCTTGGGGAGCGAGGCCGGCATCCCTGCGCCACATACCCGAGCTCGGGCGGGCAGCGAATGGGAGAACTCAGAGATGCTGGCCGGTAAAGGGGGGCCTATCGCCGAACGCTCGTGTGATGGATCTAAAGTTCCTGTCGTTTTGGTGGCATCCGCGTTTAGGAACCTCAAATCCGAATACCACGCTAGATACAATATATTCCTCGTGTGGCAATGAATCCGAAATTCGCTCACGGCCCCGCACCCAAATATGGCGAATTTCGGATTCGCCAAACGAGTGGCGCCCTCAGAGGTCCATCGTGCGGCGCGCCATTGCCAAGTCCCAAACTTTTTCGCGATCCTCGTCGAAGACGAGCTTGGGATCTTCGCTTATGGTGAACCAATCGCGGCGTTCGAGTTCGGCCTCGAGCTGGCCCGGCGCCCAACCGGCATAGCCGAACGCAACGAGACTCTGCTTCGGACCTTGCTTATGGGCAAGGTCGCGGAGAATCTCGCTGCTCGAGGTCATCGCGACCTTCCCATCCACATCGACGGTGTCTTCCCGATGGTAGTCAGCGCTGTGGACAACGAACCCGATCTCGGGCTGCACAGGCCCACCCGAAAAGATGCGCACGCTGCCCTCGATGCCCTTACTGTCGTCCCCGATCGCGTCGAGAAGGCTCGCAAATGAACGCTCTTCGACCGGGTGGTTGATGACAATGCCGAAAGCGCCTGTCTCGTCGTGGCGGACGATGAGGATGACGGTGTGCGCAAAGCGCGGGTCGCCGATCTCGGGCGCGGCAACGAGCAATTGCCCGGTCAGCGTGTGCGCGGCGGAAGGCTCTTGCGGCGCCGGCATTGCCGCTTGCTGCACCTCTCCCGGTGCTACCAGCATGATAACCGCAAGAAAGGTGTATTTCAGCCAGGACGGGATCGCAGTCAACGTTTCCACCCAACTGCCCGGATCGTCCGGCGGTCAGCATATCAGATTTTAAGCGAAGTCAACTCAGATCTCGATTTGACCACCGAGTTCGATTACGCGATTGGTCGGGATGCGGAAGAAATCAGTGACGCCAATCATCGAGTTCGAGAGGAAAATGAATAGTTCTTGACGCCAACGAGCGAGCGGGGACCGCTTCGCCTTCACGATCTTTTCCCGACCGACGAAAAACGACGTTTCCATCAGGTTGAACCGAAACTGCAAGGCGCGGCACTGGGCGAGCGCCCTTGGGATATTCGGCTCTTCCATAAAGCCGTAGCGGAGCACGACACTATGGAAATTGTGGTCGAAATGCCGGATTTCGACGCGCTGGTCCTCGGGAACGCGCGGAATATCCTCAGTTTGCACGTTCATCAGGACGACTCTGTCATGCAGGACCCTGTTGTGCTTGAGGTTGTGGAGGAGGGCCGTCGGAACGTAAGCGATATTTGCGGTCATGAAGATTGCAGTCCCCGGAACGCGTTCGGGATGACCTGGGCGGATCGATTTGAGGAACGTCTCAAGCGGCAACGCGTCCTTGACACGCTGGGCGATCAGGACACCGCGCCCTCGCATCCAGGTCGACATCAACGAGTAGACGAACAATGCGACGACAAGCGGAAACCACCCGCCCTGCTCGACTTTCAGCATGTTCGCGCCGAAGAAGAGGAGATCGACCGTGAGCAGAAATATGAACAGCGGCGTGGCAATCAACGGGTTCCACCCGAGGACACCGACCGTATAGACGTACGCGAGAAGTGTTGTGAGCGACATTGTGCCCGTGACGGCGATACCGTAGGCGGCGCCGAGATTGTCGGAGCTTTTGAAGCCGAGCACCAACGCCAGGACCATGACAAGGAGGAAGAAATTAGCCTTGGGCACGAAGATTTGGCCGAACTCCTCGGCCGAAGTGTGGCGGATGAATAGGCGCGGCAAATAGCCGAGCTGCACTGCCTGACGCGTCATTGAAAATGCGCCGGAGATCACGGCCTGCGATGCAATCACCGTTGCCGCAGAGGACAAGACCACAAGCGGAAAGAGCGCCCATCCCGGCGCTAAGCGATAGAACGGATTGTCGAGTGCCAGTGGATTGCGCAGCAGCAACGCGCCCTGCCCGAAATAATTCAGAAGTAGGCTCGGAAACACGATCCAGAACCATGTCTTCCGAATCGGTCCGCGCCCGAAATGCCCCATATCAGCATAGAGCGCTTCGGCGCCAGTCACCGCGAGAACGACCGCGCCGAGCAGCACGAATCCCTGCCAGGGGTTGGAAAACAACAGGCGGACGCCGTAGATCGGATTGAGCGCGAGCAATATCTCGGGCTGGTCCGAAACCTCCACGACACCGAGTGCCGCGATGGAACCGAACCAGAGCGCCATTACCGGCCCAAACAGTCTCCCCACGCTCGCCGTCCCCCGCCTCTGGACGACGAAGAGGACGACAAGGAGGAGCACGGTAATCGGGATTACGTAGGGATCGAATAACGGCGTCGCGATCTTGAGGCCCTCGACCGCGGACAGCACGGAAATCGCGGGTGTGATCACGCCGTCGCCGTAAAAGAGCGATGCCCCCACGAGACCTGCGGCGAGGATCAGGCGATGGCGCCGACCACGGCGGCTCGCGCTGCGGAGAGCCAGGGCTGTCAATGCCAAAATTCCACCTTCGCCCCGGTTGTCTGCGCGCATGATCACGACGACGTACTTGATCGCCACAACCACGAACAGCGCCCACGCGATCAGCGAAAGCACGCCGAGCACGGTCGTCTCGTCGACGGGCACGTTGTCGAAACATTGTTTGACGGTATAGAGCGGCGACGTGCCGATATCGCCGTAAACGACCCCGAGCGCCGCAACGATCAATGCCTGCTTCGGCTTGTGTTCGACCCGGGATCCGCCTACCGCCCTCGCTTGCGTCATGCGGTCCTACTGGCCTGGGAAAGAGGGACAGTGTGTATCGCTTTTCTTGTTGCAGCGCAATGAGGCGGCGGCGAGAGCCGTCGGTGCTATTGATGGGGTCACCCGGTCAGGATCCTCCGCAAGGCAATCCGTTCGAGACCGAAGCAGCCGTAAGAGCCAAACCGGCCGATGCGAGAGGGGGAAGCGAAGCGCAATTTGGCCTCCCGCATAGCTGTCATGCCCATTACGGAAATTCGTGCCCTGCAAGGACTCCGCTGATATAGCAATCGGTCGATACAAATATCGGAGAGAGGCACGGCACGCCATGTTTGCCGATCCACGACGACTGGCCGTGGCGCTTGCCGGGCTTTGCGCTTTTGTCGACCTTTATGCGACGCAATCGCTTTTGCCGCTTTTCGCCGAGGAATTCCACGCAAGTCCCGCGCAAGTCAGCCTTACCGTGAGTGCGACAACCTTGGCCGTCGCACTCGTGGCACCATTCGTCGGAATCGCGGCCGATCTTCTTGGTCGCAAACGTATCATCGTGGGGGCGATGTTCTGCCTCGTGGCACCAACGGTATTCATCTCGTTTGCCCCCGACCTGAAAGCCCTCCTGCTCGGCCGCTTTGCGCAAGGCCTGCTTCTGCCGCCGATCTTCGCTGTGACGGTCGCGTATATTGGCGACGAGTGGCCAAGTGCCGACGTGCCGGCGGTGACTGGGATCTATATTGCCGGGTCCGGCCTTGGCGGATTTCTCGGTCGCTTCCTCAGTGGACTGGTGAGCGAAGCCTGGGGCTGGCGCGTCGCCTTCGGCGTACTCGGGGCCCTCACAATCGTCTGCGCCATCGTGGTCGCGTTCCTTCTTCCGCGCGAAAAGAGCTTCGTGCGTTCGCCCAGCATGGCAAGCTCGTTTCGGGCCATGCTGTCCCATCTCGGCGACGCGCGCATGATCGCAACCTACGTTGTCGGATTTGCCACGCTCTTCAGCTTCGTCTCGAGCTTCACCTACGTGAACTTCCACTTGGCAGCAGCACCCTTCAATTTGACGCCCGCGTGGCTCGGTTCGATTTTCGTCGTCTACCTCTTCGGCGTCGCCGCGAGCCCGGTCGCGGGCCGGGTCATGCACCGCTTTGGCCGCGGGGCGGTCGTGCTTTGGGCAATCGGATGCTGGTGTGCCGGTCTCCTCCTTACGCTTCTACCTTCGCTTGTTGCGATCATGGCGGGGCTTGCCATCGCGGCGGCGAGCGGATTCGTCTTCCAGACTTGCGCCACGAGCTATTTGACCGCGACCGCGACGGTCGCGCGTTCCTCGGCGGTCGGACTCTACGTGACTTGCTACTACATAGGCGGTAGTGCCGGTGCGGTGGCGCCCGCGCCCGCTTGGCGCCTCTTCGGGTGGCCCGGCTGCGTGGGATTGACCGTGGCGGTTCTCCTCATCGCCCTCGTGATCGTGTTGCGTTTTTGGCGCGAGCCGAGGCCGATCCAGCAAACGTGAGTACACTCCCGCAACGCGCGGCGGCGTGCTAATTGTCGCCCGCGGCGAACAGCACGGTATTAATTGCAGATTGATGAGAGAGCGATGGACCGGAGCCAAAAACAAGGAGAGCGACACGAGATGTTGATCGATCACGACAAGTTGCGCGCGATTGCCAAGCGCGTCTTTGAGGCCGGCGGCAGCAGCGCCGAAGAGGCGGGAATCGTTTCAGACCATTTGATCGAGGCCAACTTGCGCGGCCACGACAGCCACGGCGTGGGTATGATCCCGCGTTACGTCGGCAATCTCCGCCTCGGCACCGTGACGCCCAACCGCAAGGGGCGCATCCTGAAGGAATCGGGTGCGATCGTGGCCTATGACGGCGAACGCGGCTATGGCCAGGTGGTCGCGGCGGCGGCAACACGGCTCGCTATCGAGCGAGCCGAAAAAAACGGCGTTTCTGTCGTCGCACTTCGGAACGCGCACCATATCGGTCGCGTCGGCACTTACGGCGAGATGTGCGCGGAAGCAGGCCTCGTCTCGGTGCATTTCGTGAACGTGATCGGCCACAATCCGATCGTGGCCCCTCACCGCGGCGGCGACGCGCGCCTGTCGACAAATCCGTTGTGCGTGGCCGTGCCCGCGGCCGAGCCCGGCCGACCGATCATCCTCGACATGGCGACGAGCAAAGTAGCCCTCGGCAAGGTGCGCGTTGCAAAGAATCGAGGGGTCGCGATGGGCCCCGCCCATATCATCGACTCCGGTGGTAAACCGACAACCGATCCAAATGCCATGTTCCAAAAACCGACCGGCGCCATTCTCCCGATGGCGGAGCACAAAGGGTATGCGCTCGCCTTCATCTGCGAGCTGCTTGCGGGGGCGATCGGCGGCGGCGGCACGCTGCGCCCCGAGAATCAGGGCCTCGACACCATCACGAACTGCATGCTGAGCTTTGTGATCGATCCCTCGAGGATCGCCGAGCGCGACTGGATGCGGGATGAGATCCTGGCCATCACACGCTATGTCACGGCGTCGCCCGCGCAAAATCCGGGCGAGCCTGTGTTGATCCCAGGCGACCCCGAGCGCCTGTCGCGCCTCGAACGCGCAAAGAACGGCGTGCCCCTCGACGCGGAGACGTGGCGAGAGATCGTCAACGCCGGCGAGAGCCTTGGCCTTCGCGTCGAGGCACCCAACATGTCCGCGTCTTAGGGCGCGCAATAGCGAGATTTGCCGCCGTGCCAGCGCATATCCCCAAGCCCTTGAAATCGCGCGGCGCGTCAAGAGTGGATCGGTGCTGCCTTGCGACGGCATTTGCCTCGCCGACCGACACACGCCACTCCAAGTTCCGATGGACAAAGCAGCGTTGGCTCGGCCTCCTTGACTGCCGTCGGCCCCGAAGAGGACCATGCGAGACGCGAACCCGAGGATGCATTGCATGAACAAGCGACAATCCGCGCCCCAGCAGCCGCACGAGAACCCAGATCGACACGAGCCTTTCAACATCGTCTACTTCGAGCGCTGGGCCGATCCAATCGCGGAGGAGATTCTTGCCGCCGAGCCCTTTGTCCGCCTCATCCGGCTCACGCGGGGTGATTCGCCCGCCACCATCGCCGCCGCGTTCAATGCGGCACATGGCTTCCAGGTCACATCGGCCAGAAGCGATACCATCATCGCACCGGACGGAGCCCTCCTCGCGCGCGCACCAAACCTCGTTGCGATCTCAACCGGCGGTGCTGGCTACGACACGGTCGAGGTCGAGGCCTGCACCGCGGCAGGAATCATCGTCGTCAATCAAAGCGGCCTCAACAAGCAGGCGGTCGCCGAACACGTGCTCGGCATGATGCTATGCCTCAGCAAGCGCATGATCCAATCCGATCGGGCGATGCGGCGGGACCGCAGTTGGACGCGACAGAACTACGTGGGGGAGGACATCCACGGCAAGACCATCGGCATCATTGGGGTCGGCAATATCGGAACTTTGGTTGCGAAATCCTGCGCGAGTGCATTCGCCATGACCGTGCTGGGATCCGATCCCTATCTTACAGCCGAGGAAATGGCGGCACGGGGTGCGCGCAAGGTGAGTCTCGAAACGCTTCTCGGAGAGGCCGACTTCGTCTCCGTCAATTGTCCCCTTACCAAAGAGACGAACGGCATGATTGGCAAACGCCAATTCCAGATGATGAAAAAGAGCGCCTTTTTCATTCAGACCGCACGGGGTGGCATTCACGATGAGTCGGACTTGGTCGAGGCGTTGCACGAGGGCCGGATCGCGGGCGCGGGGATCGACGTTTTCATGACCGAACCCCCACCCCTCGACCATGCACTCCACGGTTTCGACAATGTGCTGCTCACGCCGCATAATGCAGGGGTCACCCGTCAAGCCTATCGTTCGATGGCCGAGGGTGCCGCGCGGCAATGGCTCGCGATCCTCAAGGGCGAGCGTCCGCCACGTCTCTTGAACCCGGAGGCCTGGCCCGCGTTTCGCGAGCGCTATCAGCGTTTCGTCGGGTATCAGCGCGTAAGATGATCGGCCGTCAGCGAATGCCGGATGGGGTTGACCCGGTCCGCCGCGACATCCGAAGCGCGAGCGCCAAGACCGCGAACATGATCGCCGCCCCTGCGACGTAGGGTGCGTTGCGACCGAAGGCTTCGAAGATGACCCCCGCGAAGGCGGGGCCGCCGATCCGCGCGAGGCTTGCAGCCGATTGGGAGACGCCGAGCACCCCACCTCGTCGATCGTTCGCCGCGGCGAGCGAGATCAAGCTGCTGAGCGAGGGATTATTGACGCCCATTCCGTAGGCAATGAGCGCCATGGCCACGAGGAGAAGCGGCAAGGTGTGAACGAGGGGGATCAACGCGAGGCCGGCGCCGACGCTGAGGACACCCTGGATCACCAGCCGCCGCTCCCCGAACTGCCGCGCAAGTCTTCGAATGAGCCCGCCTTGAACGACAGCGGCGACCACGCCCGTGTAGGCGAAGATGTAGCCGTTCTGGGCCGCACCCCAGCCGAAGCTTCGTTCCGACCATAGCGCGAACGTCGATTCCATGATCGCGACGACAAACGTCACGAGAAAAAAGACGACCAGGAGTATGCGCAGCTCAGGCTTGACCAATGCTTCCGCGATCGACGAGAAGCGGCCCGGTCGGCGAATTTCCGAATGCGCCGATCTCGCCGCCGGATCGAGTGACTCCTTTAGGATAAGAGCCGCCAACAAAAGGGCCACGAGCGAGAGTGTCGCCGAGCTCAGCGCCGGCACAGTGAAGTTCGGGTGGCTTGGGTCAGGCCCCGCGAGCAATCCGCCCAAAGCCGGCCCTACGATGAACCCGAGCCCAAATGCCGCACCCACCACACCCATCCCCTGCGCGCGTTTTTCGGGACCCGTCACGTCCGCTATATAGGCTTGCGCCGCCGCTATATTTCCGGCCATGGCTCCTGCAAACCCTCGGGCTGCGATCAACTCCCAAAGCGCTCCGGCGAAGCCCATCCAGACATAAGCTGCGGAGATTCCTGCAAGGCTGACGATCAGAACGGTCTTCCGGCCGTACCGATCGCTTAATTGGCCCCAAACTGGTGCAAAGACGAATTGCGTGAGCGAATAAGACGCCATCAGGAGCGTGACGACTCGCGGCGATGCCTGAAAATGCTCGGCATAAAACGGCAGCAGAGGAATGACGATGCCAAAGCCGATGAGGTCCACGAAAACGGTCAAGAAGATTGCGACGAGGGGATCGATGCGTTTCATATACGCCTTACGAAATCGGGCCGGATATCGAGCGAAGGGGCAAAAATCGCCGCTTTCGGCACCGCTGGCAAGGGCGAGCCTGTGGTTTTGCGCCGAGATCGCATGCGGTTCGTTGAGGTCGACCGAGGCAACTGGTCTTCTAAATTGTTAAATCACAAAAATGCAATGTTCTGAGGGTGGTTGACCCGCTCATCCCGCCTATGGCGTGGGGCTTCGCTCGAAGGCGTGGTCGCGGCCAGCGCCGGTTGCATACGCCTCTTGTTCCACAGGCGCGGCATGCTATTGTCTCTGCCGTTCCGGGCATTCTGCGGGGGCGGAAACGGGACAATGCGGGGGATGATGCTCGCGGCCAACTTGACGACCAAACGGACGGAGGCACGCTCATGACTCGCAAGCAAGTTCTCACGATCGCCGGGGCAGCCATTCTTTTCGGTATCGGATCGACTGCGCTCGCCGCCGATGCCGCGAAGGAAATCGCGACCGCGGCGACCCACGCCGGCTATGCGGTGGACGCAACGGAAATGAAAACGGCGCAAGCCCATCTCCATCACACAATCAATTGCCTGGTCGGCCCGAATGGTGCTGGCTATGACGCAACGCAAGCGAATCCGTGCAAGGATCAGGGCAACGGTGCCATTCCCGACACGAACGATGCCGGGAAAAAGCAGTCGCTCCAAGCCGCTGTGGCAAAGGCGATGGATGGTCTCAAGCAGACCGACCTTGCAGCGGCGAAAAAGGATGCGACGGAAGCTCAGGCGATCCTGAAACAAGCATCGAACTAGACCGAAGTCCGTCCAAAGCCATCTTGCGTCCCCCTCACTAAGCGCGGGGTAAGCTTGACGTTGCCGACCCAGCGCAGCCCTCTCCCTCCATCGGGGAGAGGGGAGGGTGAGGGCATGCAAGCGATTATATTTTATCTCGGCACGCTCTTTGGATATCCTTGTCATCCCTGGAACGAAGGAAAGTTTGACGCAGCGAGACGTTTCATCCGCGCTTTCCGAGGTCGGGTTCGGCGGACGGAGCGGGGCGGTTCGGCCGGTCGCTGCAATGGGGTAGGCGCATGAATATCGCGAATCGTCATATCGCTTGCGCACCCCTGCTGATGGCGTTCCTTGCTCTTGCGGCCCTCGCCGCCTGTGTGCACACGGAGCCCACGGCTGAAGACTTCGCCGCGGCTCAGACCGCGGCGCGCCCCATGAACGACGATGCCGCACAATTGGCGGTAATGGCTTATTTCTCAAAGACGCTGCCGGGGGGCGATACGGGAGAGTACGCTTTCAATCCGCTTACAAACGGTGCTGTGACCCGCGGAACTGGCCTGTCGAGCCTTTCGGAGGTGCACGAAGCCGGCTGGTTCATGTGCGGAACCGTCAGCACGAAGAACCGTTATGGAGTTTATGGACCCGCGTTGCCGTTCTATGCGCACTTCGACCCTGCGGCACCCAATTCGGTCAAAACCGGCATTGTCGAGGATGGTGATTGGGACATAGTGGCGTCCTGGTGCCGCGGCGTTTACGGCACCAACTACTTGCCGCAATTCGAATAGTCGGATTTCCGGCGTCCGTCCGCAATCCCCGCCGCCCCGGCCAGTGCCGGCGAAGCGTATGGGCGGACAGGATATTTTCCCCTCCCGCGTATATTACTGGCGGCCCCTGCTTGCCGGCCTTGAATGGATTGGCCGGTGAGGCATTTGTAGAGGGCCGCGAATTCCGTTGCGCCGGACCGTTGCATACGATAGTGCCGACATGGATGATCCAAAGACCCTCGTGGACCTGAAAGCGCCTAAAAGCCCACAGGAGACGCGTCCGCGCCCTGCGACCCCGGTGCGTCAGCGCATGCCAATCTGGCGACGGGCACTTTGGCTGTCGGTCGCGCTATTGTTGATCGCCGGCGTCGCATGGTGGATCCATACTCGGCCCGCACCTCAGCCGCGCACCTCGCGCATCAGCACGGGTACCGCGGTCCCGGTCGTCGTCGCGACCGCGACAACGGGCGATATCGACATCAAGCTCACCGAGCTTGGGACGGTAACCCCGCTCGCCACAGTCACGGTGAGAACCCAAATCAACGGTCAACTGATGAAGGTCGACTTCCAGGAAGGGCAGTTGGTGAAGCAAGGCGACCTCCTCGCGGAGATCGATTCGCGGCCCTACGAGTTGGCACTCCAACAGGCGCAAGCCACACTCCTGAAGGACCAATCGCTTCTCAAGAACGCAGAGCTCGATCTCTCGCGCTACAAGACACTGGTTGCGCAGGAGGCGGTCTCGCGGCAGATATACGATACCCAACTTGCACTGGTCCAGCAGGACCAAGCGACCGTGAACCTCGACCAGTCGCAGATCGATACCCAAAAGCTCAACATTGCATATTGCCACATCACCTCCCCCGTCACCGGCCGAGTCGGGCTGCGCCTGGTCGACGCGGGCAACTATGTGCAAGTGAGCGACGCGAACGGCCTCGTGGTCATCACACAGTTGCAGCCGATCACCGTCGTCTTCACCGTTGCGGAGGACAATTTGCCGGCGATCATCAAGCGGCTCAACACGGGCGCCAGCCTGCCTGTAATCGCCTACGACCGCAGCCAGACCGTGAAGCTTGCGACGGGAACGCT
>DASPOR010000005.1 GCA_035625915.1 Alphaproteobacteria bacterium
CGCTCGGGTCTTGCCATCAAGCATGGCCTGACCGTCCTCAACGCGCCCGGTACGGTCGACAGCGACTATCGGGGCGAGATCGGCGTCGTTCTGGTGAATCTTGGCGAGCATCGATTCACGGTGACGCGCGGCATGCGCATAGCACAGCTTGTCGTCGCGCGCGTGGCGCAAGCCAGCCTCGAGGAGGTCGCGACGCTGCCTGAAACCGCGCGTGGTGGTGGCGGCTTCGGTTCGACGGGCGAGGCCGGCCCGGAGCCGGGTGTGGCACCGGCTCGCGCCGTGGCGAGCAGAGCGGGAGGCGACTGAAGCGAATGCTGCGCCTCTCGAAAAAACTCATCTTCGCGATCGAGGCCGTGCTCGACATCGCCTATAACGCCGGCAGCGAGCCCGTGCAATCCGGTGAAATCACGCGTCGCCAAGGAATTCCGCGCCGCTATTTGGAGCAAGTCCTGCAGCAGCTCGTCCGCGCCGGCATCCTAACGGGCGTGCGAGGCCCGCGCGGCGGATACCGCTTATCGCGCGAGCGGCGCAAGATCACGGTTGGGGAGATCGTCCGCATCGTGCGCGCAATGGAGGGTGCCGACGACCCGATCGAAAACCCCGCCGGCTCCGAGCTTGGCCGGAAGGTGGTCAGGCCGCTTTGGCAGGATTTGCAGAATGAGGTGATGGCGCGGCTCGACGCGCTGACGATCGAGGATCTTTGCTTGCGCGCGCATCAAGCGAACTTGAAGAGCGAAGCCTTCCAGAGACTGGATTTCGTGATCTGACGTTGCGACGCATCTAGGACGAACGCCATGAATCGAGCCGTAACGGAAAGTGCGGGCTTTCGCGGTCGAATTTACGACAGCATTCTCGCGACGATCGGCGCCACCCCACTCGTTCGCGTGCAACGCCTGGCGGCGGAGGCCGGATGCAAGGCGGAAATTCTCGCGAAGCTCGAATTCTTCAATCCCCTCGCCTCGGTCAAGGATCGCATCGGACTCGCCATGATCGAGGCCGCGGAACGTGACGGCAAGCTTGGGCCGAAGACGGTCATCGTCGAACCCACCTCGGGCAACACCGGCATCGCGCTCGCCTTCGTATGCGCCGCCAAGGGCCGACGCCTCATTCTGACCATGCCGGAGAGCATGTCGATCGAGCGGCGCAAGATGCTGCTTCTACTCGGTGCCGAAACCGAACTTACGCCGGCGGGCGAGGGCATGCACGGGGCGATTGCGCGGGCGGAGAAGATCGTCGCCGAGATCGGCGACGCGGTCATGCTCCAGCAATTCAACAATCCGGCCAATCCCGAAATCCACCGTGCGACGACCGCCGAGGAAATCTGGCACGACACGGGTGGAAATCTCGACGTTTTCGTTTCCGCCGTGGGTACCGGCGGGACCGTCACCGGTGTCGGCCAAGTGCTGAAGCCTCGCTTGCCGAACCTCAAGATCGTGGCCGTCGAACCCGAGGATAGTGCCGTGCTCTCCGGCGGATTGCCCGGACCGCACAAGATTCAGGGCATCGGAGCGGGGTTCGTTCCCGAAATCCTCGATGTCAAATTGATCGACGAGGTAATCCGGATCGGCAACGATACAGCGTTCCAAACCGCGCGCAAGGCGGCGAAACTCGACGGATTGCCGGTCGGAATTTCGTCAGGGGCGGCACTTGCTGCGGCGCTCGAGGTGGGTAGCAGGATGGCGATGGCGGGCAAGCGCATCGTCGTGATCATTCCGTCCTTTGCCGAGCGTTACCTCTCGACGGCCCTTTTCGAGGGACTTCGGTGACGATTTCAGACCGGCAGCTCGAGCGCTATGCGCGCAACATCATCCTCGACGAGGTCGGCGAGGACGGTCAGGAAAAGCTGCTCGCCTCCAAGGTGCTGGTCGTGGGGGCCGGCGGGCTCGGCGCGCCGGTGCTGCTCTATCTCGCGGCGGCTGGCGTCGGCACCCTTGGAATCGTCGACGACGACACGGTCGACCTCACCAATTTGCAGCGCCAGATCGTTCATGCGAGCGATCGCCTGGGACAGCCGAAGGTCGAGAGCGCCGCCGCCACGCTCAATAATCTCAATCCGGACGTTCGCCTCGTGCGGCATAATCTGCGCCTCGACGCCGAAAGCGTCGATGCCCTCCTCGCCGGCTACCACCTTGTCGTCGACGGCAGCGACAACTTCAAGACGCGCTATCTCTTGAACGATGCCTGCTATTTCGCACGAATCCCACTCGTGTCGGCGGCACTCCTGCGCTTCGACGGCCAGGTCTCGACCTTCAAGGCCTACCTCGAAGGCGATAATCCCTGCTATCGGTGCTTGTTTCCAAGCCTTCCGCCCGCCGACCTGATCCCGCGCTGCGAGGAAGCCGGCATCCTCGGCGCCATTGCCGGCGTGATTGGCTCGCTTCAGGCGACGGAAGTGCTCAAGGAACTACTGGGGCTCGGGGAGAGCCTTTCGGGGCGTCTTTTGATCTATGACGGCCTTTCGACGACGTTCCGCAAGATCAAGATCAATCGTGACGAAGGCTGCGCCCTTTGCGGGACCAATCCGACCATCGAACGCCCCATCCCTCACCGCTCCGCCTAGTGTGGCGAATTTCGCCTTCGCCACACGAGGGTGCGTTCAGAACATCGTCTCGAGGACCCGATCGGGCGGGGCGTGACCGTCGACGAAGGTCTTGATGTTTATGATCACTTTCTCGCCCATATCGATGCGGCCCTCGATGGTGGCGGAGCCCATGTGCGGCAACAGCACGACATTGGAGATTTCGAGAAGCTTCGGGTTGACCGCGGGCTCGTGCTCGAAAACATCGAGGCCCGCACCCGCGATCTCCTTCGTGCTCAACAGGCGGGCCAACGCATTCTCGTCGATGACCTCGCCGCGGGAAGTGTTGACGATATAGGCGTGGGGCCGAACGAGCTTGAGCCGACGGGCCGAGAGAAGATGGTACGTCGCCGGCGTGTGCGGGCAGTTGACCGAGATGATGTCGACATGGGCGAGCATCTGGTCGAGGCTTTCCCAGTAGGTCGCCTCGAGCTGCGTTTCCAGTTCCGGGTGCGCCCTGCGCCGGTTGTGATAATGCACCGAGAGCCCGAAGCCGCGCGCGCGACGTGCGAGGGCCGAGCCGATGCGGCCCATGCCCACGATGCCGAGGCGTTTGCCCCAAATTCGGTGGCCGAGCATGAAGGTGGGACCCCAACCTTCCCAATCGCCCGAGCGCAGGAGCCGCTCGCCCTCGGTGATCCGCCGCGCCACCGCAAGGATGAGCGCCATGGTCATGTCGGCCGTATCCTCGGTGAGAACGCCCGGCGTGTTCGTGACGGTGATGCCGCGCTGGCGCGCCGTGCCGAGATCGATGTGGTCGACACCGGTGCCGAAGGAGGCGATCAGCTTCAATCGCTCCCCCACCTGGGCAAGCACACTTTTATCGATGCGGTCGGTCACGGTCGGGACCAGTACGTCGGCCGTCTTTACGGCCGCCACGAGATCGGCGTGGGCGAGCGGACGGTCGTCACGGTTGAGACGGGTGTCGAAAAGCTCCATCATGCGCGTCTCGATCACGTCCGGCAGCTTTCGCGTGACGACGACGAGCGGCTTTTGTTTTGCCATGACCGTACCCCCGGATGCGGCCGATGACGTGGGCATAGCAATCCCCAGGACTCCTGTCCAGCCGTTTGGCCCGCGCGCGCGGGCTGCGATCGTCGGTGCTGGAAAATCGTCCTTATTCGCGGCGTCCCTTGACCGAGGCGATCAACCGCCGTTAAAGAGAAGTGGCTGAGCCGGGATCGACGCCTGACGCCATGCCCTATTTCCCCAAATGTTTCGAAACCATTCGCGCCGTGCGACGCATCGTCGCAATTCCGCTTGTGCTGGCTTTTCTGGCGCCGGTTCTGGCCCAAGGGGCTGAGACCGCGTCGCCCGTGCCGCGATTCGTCTCGCTCCGCTCCGACAAGGTGAATGTGCGCTCGGGACCGGACGTGAGCTACCCGATCGAATGGGTGCTCGAACGCAAGGGGATGCCCGTCGAAATCGTTCAGGAAAAGAACAACTGGCGCAAGGTGCGCGACATCCAGGGTACCGAAGGGTGGGTGAACCAGGCGCTACTGTCGAGCCGGCGCAGCATCATCGTGACGGGTGCCGTGCGCACGCTTCGCGAGGAAGCGCGGGATTCAGCACGACCCGTCGCCCGGGCCGAGCCCGACGTGATCGGCCAGCTCCTTCAATGCGAAAAGGATTGGTGCCGGGTCGAGGTCAACGGGTTGCGCGGCTGGCTCAGGCGCACCGAGTTCTGGGGCGTTTATCCGAACGAAACCGTCGAATGACGCGTGTGGCGAGTCCGACTTTACGTCCGACAAATAATTGCGGACTTCGCCGTTCGTGTGGATGCCCGGGTCAAGCCCGGGCATGACGGTTATGGGGTGTTTTGCGCAGAGCCCGGTGCGCCAGAATCCAAATCGGACAGCCCCGGGCCTCTCCCTTCGTCATACCCGCCCCCGGACATCGATCCGGGGGTCAGACCCAGGCATCCACGCGGTTCAGCGCTCCTCCACCGCACGGGGGGTTTGCCACGCTAATCGAAATCCTTAGCAAGCTCGGCACGTACCGCTTCCGGCATCACGGCCATGTGCCCGTAGTTTGGATGATCGAAACCGATGACGATTTGCGTTCCGGATGCGGCGAATTTCGCAATCTTTCCGGGCGTGAAGGGGAAATGGACGAACTGCACGGAAGATGCCTTGCCCTCCGCGGTCGTGCGATCCTGATCCGCCTCGGCCGTCGCCCGCACGGTCTCGCCGGCGAAACTCAGGAACGCTCGCTCCTCGATGCCGCCTAGGCGGCCGAGCACCTGCTTGCGCCTGAGGTCATCGTCGATTTCGATCATGAAGGTGGCGGTCAGCTCGTGGCCGTCGGGAATGAGCGGATTGTAGGCGTCAATTTCCCCCGCAACCTGCTCAGCACCCCCTTTTTCGATGTAAACCATTTCGTGCACCTGATGCCACATGGTGGCGTAGCATTCGAAATAGAACGTCACGAATGGCCCGACTTCGACACGGCGGCGGCGCTTTAATTCGGCCATCTTCCGGCGCTGTTCAATGCGGATCGTGGCATAGTCTCCCATTGCCATGATGTCGCCGGGTACGAGCGCGTGCTTGTTCGCCATGCCTTGCTCCATGGACAGTCGCTACATCAATCGCCAAGCCCGTAGGCGCGAGCGAGGAGCTGGACCGGATGCGTCACCAGGGTCGGCCGGGGACTCTCCTTTGCGAGCTTCTCGACCCCTTGCACGATGTGGGCACCGGCAAGCGGGCATTCGGACGCGATGAAGGCTTTGCCGCTTTCGCCTACTTGGCGCGCGGTCGGCCGCCCGACTTTGAGGGCTGTCTCGAAATGGTCCTTCTTGAAGCCCCACGCTCCGCCATGCCCCGAGCAGCGCTCGACCACCTGGATCTCGGTCTCGGGGAGGAGACCCAGCATTTCGCTCGCCTTTTGGCCCATGTTCTGTGCTCGCGAGTGGCACGAGATATGGACCGCAACGCCACCCGCGAGCGGGCGCAAACCCTGCGCAAGCCCCTCGTTCTTGGCGATGTCGACGATGTATTCGCTCATATCGTACGTCGCACCCGCGAGCCGCTTCACGTCGGGATTGTCCGGCAGAATAAGCGGCCACTCGAACTTGAACATGAGGACGCAGGACGGAACGAGAGCCACCACATCGTAGCCCCGCTCGATCCATTCCTTGAGTTCGCCGGCCACGGCCTTGGCATTCTCGGCCACCTCCTCGATCCGACCTTGCTCGAGAAGGGGCATGCCGCAGCATCGGGGATAGACGACTTCGGTTTCAATGCCGTTCTTTGCGAGGACGGCGCGCGCGGCGACGCCGACCGCTGGATCGTGGTAGTTCACAAAGCACGTCGCGTAGAGCACGACCTTGCGGCCGTGGGCGGGAGCGGATTTATCGATGGCAGGTGCGCTTTCCCTCGTGCGCGCGACGAAGGTCTTACCGGCGTAACTCGGCAGTTCCGCTTCGCGATGAAGCGATGCTACCCGCTCGATGACGGAACGGGGCAGTTTGTGGTTTCTGTTGATCGCCCAATTCGCGAGTGGGGCTACCTTGCTGGCGAGTTTGCCGTTGCGGTCGGTCTCCGCGAGCGCGCGATCGGCCAACGGCACGCGGCCCTGCTTCGCTTCGAGCGCGCGATAGCGCAGCATGAGGTGCGGAAAATCGAGGTTGAATTGGTGCGGCGGAACATAGGGACACTTCGTCATGAAGCACATGTCACATAATGTGCAGGCGTCGACGACTGACTTGAAGTCAGCGCTCGCAACGCCGTCGACCTCGCCGGTTTTTGAGGCGTCGACCAGATCGAAGAGCCGGGGAAAGGAGTCGCAAAGATTGAAGCAACGCCGGCAGCCATGACAGATGTCGAAGACGCGTCGCATCTCCGCTTCGAGTTTCTCGGCGTTGTAGAAATCCGGGTCCTGCCAGGAAAGCGGATGTCGCGTCGGTGCCTCGAGGCTACCTTCTCTCATCGGTCAAGTCCCCTTATTCGCGGCATCCCGCCGCGCCGGTCCTGCCACGGCGAGGCTGAGGGGGGAACCGAACGGTCCCCTCCGCCCACACCCCGCCGGAGCAGGCCAGGCTCGAACGAATGAAGCGTCGGGTAAGTCTGACTATTTGATCTCTTCGAGCGCCTTTTGGAAACGACCGGCATGGGAACGCTCGGCTTTGGCGAGCGTTTCGAACCAATCTGCGATCTCGTCGAAGCCTTCTTGACGGGCCGTGCGCGCCATTCCCGGGTACATGTCGGTGTACTCGTGGGTTTCCCCGGCGATCGCCGCCGAAAGGTTCAGCGAGGTCTTGCCGATCGGCTTACCGGTTGCGGGGTCGCCGACCGCCTCGAGAAACTCGAGATGCCCGTGAGCATGGCCGGTCTCGCCCTCTGCGGTCGAGCGGAACACGGCTGCCACGTCGTTGTAGCCTTCCACGTCCGCTTTTTGGGCGAAATAGAGATAGCGTCGATTGGCCTGCGATTCGCCGGCGAATGCGGACTTGAGATTTTCTTCGGTCTTGGTTCCTTTGAGCGATGCCATCGCATCCTCCGTTGCTTACGGGTGACGGAAAAGGGCCGGCGAGGACGCCGACGCGCCTTATATGTTCCAACTGAAGGGCTGTGTCAATAGTTTAGAATTAATCTAGGATATATATCAACAGGCTGAAATATATTTGAAAAATTAGTCGGAGTTGCGCACACGAACGATCACGTCAACCCGCGTGACTGAAGTTCCTCGCGGCGGCTCTGGCAGCTCGGCGACATTCAGCTCGGCCCCCGGGATGTCCTGTAGCCGTCCGGTTCCTTCGTGATAAAAGTGGTGGTGATCCGAGGTGTTTGTGTCGAAATAGGAGCGGGCCGGCTCCACGACGACTTCGCGCAACAGTCCTGCTTCGGTGAATTGGTGCAAGGTGTTATAGACCGTCGCAAGCGAGACCTGGATATGGGCCGCTGCCGCTTCCGCATGAAGTTGTTCGGCACTCAAATGCCTGTCGCCCTGTTCGAAGAGAAGACGCGCAAGTGCTAGGCGCTGGCGCGTCGGCCGCAAGCCAGCACCGCGCAGCCGTTCGAGGACGTGGGAGAATTGGCGCGCACCGGACATCTCGTTCATTTGGACTCGCTTCCCTTCGATTTGATGGTCAACCGTCTGCAAACCGGCGCAAAGTCGTCCCGCTCAAAATCACAAAATCACGTTTCATCAAGACCATGCCTGATTTTTTGGAAGAAATCCAGTCCCGGAGTCCTGTTCGGATGCTCCCCACCTTCAGTTGCCCGTGGCAATGCGCTCGACGAGCTGCCTGACGGTCGGAATGAAGCCGTTTTCGTAGAACGGATCTTCGGCAAATCGATAGGCGTTGTGGCCGGCAAACATCAGCTGCCGCTCGATATCGTCGCCGTGGCTTATGTTTTGGAGCGTCTTTTGGATGCAGAACGAGCGCGGATCGGCCTTGCGGCCCGTGCTGTGGGGCTCGGCCTGGGACCAGTTCGAGAAAGAGCATGCCGAAAGGCAGCCCATGCAATTGATCTGGTCGGTGCGAATCTCGATCGCCTTTGCCGAGTCGACGAAGATGAGCGTGGAATCGGGGGTCTTGAGCGCCTCGCCAAAGCCCGCGGCGACCCATGCGTCGGCACGCGACTTGTCGACCGCGGTCAAATAAACCGTCCGGCCACGCGGGCCGACGCCGAAGGGTGTGTCGTGCTCGCCGACGGGGTCCATCGTGAAGGCGACCTGCCGGCTCGAGCGCGCATAAAGTTCCTCGAGGAAATGATTCTTCACGGCGGAAGAATAAAAGCCCGTCGGGCTGAAGCGATGGAGCAGCACATCCCCCGACTTGAGGTGGAGAAGCTTCCGCTTCCACGCATCCGAGATCGGGCTTTCCTTGGTGAGAAGCGGGCGTGTGCCGAATTGGAAGCATATGGGGCCGAGTTCCGGATTGCCGAGCCAATCTTCCCATTCGCGCAGGAACCACACCCCGCCTGCCATGACGATCGGAGTCATTTGGAGACCCGCTTCGTTCATCATGTCGCGCAGCGCCTTCACACGTGGGAATGGCGACTCCGGCTTCGTCGGATCCTCGGCATTCGACAAGCCGTTATGCCCGCCCGCAAGCCACGGGTCCTCGTAAACCACGCCGCCCAGCCACTCCTGGAACTTGTGGTAGGCCCGCTTCCAGAGGGCCCGAAACGCCCGCGCCGACGACACGATCGGGTAATAATGGACGCCGTATTTGGCCGAGATTTCTGCGATGCGGTATGGCATGCCGGCACCGCAGGTGACGCCATTGATAAGGCCCTTCGCACGTTCGAGCACGCTGTGGAGGATTGTCTCGGCCGCGGCCATCTCCCAAAGGATATTCATATGAATGCGGCCCTGGCCCTTCGCGTTCTCGTAGGCGACCTTGGCCTGGTGCACGGCACCCTTGATTGCGTAGGCGATCAGTTCCTCGTGGCGCTCACGCCGGGTGCGGCCGAAATAAAGTTGCGAGATCAGGTTGCCGCCCTCATCGTAGGAATCGGCATTCACGCCCGAAAAGGTGCCGACACCCCCTGACGCCGCCCAAGCGCCCGAGCTTTCGCCGTTGGATATGGAGATGCCCTTGCCGCCCTCGAAGATCGGCAGCACCTCTCGGCCGGAGATGAGAATTGAGTCGAGAGCTTTCACGCCCTGCCCGCCAGATGCGCCGCCATCCCCCACCCGCGGCCTGCTAGACCAGGGCGGAATCGGTCGCGGCAAACGATATGACGATATAGTGTCATTTCGCCCCGATATGAAGCTAAATCCGTGATGGTCAAGGCATTCGCCCGGGCGGGCATCGGTCTTTCCGGGCCATCCGTCACCTTAGAATCCCCACGATCGCGTCCGGCGCATCGCTGATCACGGCATCGACACCCCAGGCGAAAAGCTGCTCCGCACGGTCGGGACGGTTCACCGTATAAGTCGCGAGCCAATAGCCTGCGGCTTTGACCGCGCGCGCGTCCGCTTGCGCGAGCCGCCGGTGGTTGCATACGACCGCCGAGGCACCGAGCCTCAGCGCGTCGTCACGCCAATTCCGGCCGAGCGCCTCGACGAGATAGCCGCGCGGGATGCTTGGCGCGCGACGGGCAAAGGCAGCCAATGCCTCGGTTTGGAAGCTCGACAAGAGAGGTACTGGCGCCTCGCGTGGCCAAACGGCCTCGAGTGCACGGGCCGTCGCCTCCGAAAGCGCTTCCTCGCGGCCACCCTCGGCCTTCATTTCGAGGTTGAAGGCAAGGCGGAGCTTACGCAGGTGCAATAGTGTTTCTTCAAGCGTCGGGATTCGCTCGCCTTTGTAGGCGGGATCGAAACGCGCACCCACATCGCGCGCAAGAAGGTCGTCCAACGGCGTCGCCCCGACCTTGCCGGAACCATCCGAGAGGCGCTCGAGGGTATCGTCGTGAAAAACGACGGCCCTGCCTTCGAGGCTCAGGCGGACGTCGAACTCGACCCAGGTAACGCCCAACGCCGCTGCCTTCGTGAAGCCGGCGAGGGTGTTTTCGGGCGCCCGCAATGCCGCCCCGCGATGGCCGATGACCTTGGGAAGAGCGAAAGCCGGCATCGTCATCGTCAAATCCGACCGAAATGGACGAAGAGCGGCCGAGTGTCGCCCGGCCGCCTCGTTCTCAATCCCCGCAGGGGTGTTGCGTCAATCGGCGCTACCCGCTTCGCGCCCGCCACTCTCGGCCGTCGCCTCCTTGCCGGTCTTCTGGTCAACCGCTTTCATGGAGAGGCGCACTTTTCCCCGCTCATCGATGCCGAGCACTTTGACGTAGACCTGATCGCCGACCTTGCACACGTCGGCGGGGGTCTTGACCCGGTGGGGCGCCATCTCGGAGACGTGCACGAGACCGTCGCGGCTGCCGAGAAAATTCACGAACGCGCCGAAGTCAACGAGCTTCACGACCTTGCCGCGATAGATGACGCCGACCTCCGGTTCGGCGACGATGTTGCGGATCCAGTCGATCGCGGCCTGGCTCGCACCCTCGTCGACGGCGGCCACCTTGATTGTGCCATCGTCCTCGATGTCGATCTTGGCGCCGGTGACTTCCACGATCTCGCGGATCACCTTGCCGCCGGTGCCGATCACTTCGCGGATCTTATCCTTCGGAATCGTGAAGGTCGTGATGCGCGGCGCATGCCGGCTGACCCCCTCGCGGCTGCCCTGGATCGCCTTCGACATCTCGCCCAGTATATGCAGGCGTCCCTCGCGCGCCTGGTTGAGTGCTGTGCGCATGATTTCCTCGGTGATCGAGGTGATCTTGATGTCCATCTGAAGCGACGTCACACCTTCGGCCGTGCCCGCGACCTTGAAGTCCATGTCGCCGAGATGATCCTCATCGCCCAGGATGTCGGAAAGGACCGCAACGCCAGACTCTTCCTTGATGAGGCCCATCGCGATGCCCGCCACCGGAGTCTTGAGCGGCACGCCACCATCCATGAGCGCCAAGGACGACCCGCACACCGTCGCCATCGAGGACGAGCCATTCGATTCGGTGACCTCGGACACGACCCGAATTGTGTAGGGGAAGCTATCCTTCTGTGGAAGGAGCGGATGGATCGCGCGCCAGGCGAGCTTGCCGTGGCCGATTTCACGCCGCCCGGGCGAGCCCATTCGGCCGACTTCGCCCACCGAATAGGGTGGGAAATTGTAGTGGAGCAGAAAGTGCTCGCGATATTCGCCTTCGAGGGCGTCGATGATCTGCTCATCCTGACCGGTGCCGAGCGTTGTGGTGACGAAGGCCTGGGTCTCGCCGCGAGTGAAGAGGGCCGAGCCGTGTGCGCGCGGCAGGACACCCACCTCGCAGACGATCGGGCGGACCGTTTTGGTGTCTCGCCCGTCGATCCGCATGCCCGTGTTCAGGATATTGCCGCGGACGATGTCTTTCTCGAGCGGCTTCAACAGGGAATTGACGAGCCCCTCGTCGAAGCCTTCCTCGACCAGCTTCGCAACGGCCGCCGCCTTGACGCTCGCGACGGCCTCCACGCGAGCTTGCTTGACCGTTTCGCGGTAGGCGAGGCGCAAAGGTGCTTCGGCCGTCTCCCGCAAATGAGCCGCAGCGCGCTCGGCGTCCTCGGGCTCGCTCGGAAGCGGCCAAGGGTCCTTGGCGCACGCTTCGGCAAGCTCGATGATCGCTTGGATCACCGGCTGATAGCCGGCGTGACCGATCATGACGGCCTTGAGCATGACGTCCTCGGGAAGCTCCTTCGCTTCCGACTCCACCATGAGCACCCCATCGGCCGTTCCCGCAACCACGAGATCGAGATCCGAGTTCGCCATCTCGTCCATCTGCGGATTGAGCACGAACTCGCCGTCGATGCGTCCGACCCTCGCAGCCCCGATCGGTCCCATGAAGGGGATGCCGGAGATCGTCAGGGCCGCGGAAGCGCCTATGATCGCGACGATGTCGGGATCGTTCTCCATGTCGTGGCTCATTGTCGTGCAAATGACTTGGGTTTCGTTGACGAAGCCCTTCGCGAAGAGCGGTCGGATCGGTCGATCGATGAGCCGCGAGGTGAGAACCTCTTTCTCGCTTGGCCGGCCTTCGCGCTTGAAGAATCCGCCGGGAATCTTTCCGGCGGCGAATGTCTTTTCCTGATAGTTGACCGTCAGGGGGAAGAAATCGACACCGGGCTTCGCCGCGCGCTGCGCCACGGCTGTCGCGAGGATCGTCGTCTCGCCATAGGTTGCTACGATTGCGCCGTCGGCTTGGCGCGCGACCTTGCCGGTTTCGAACACGAGCTTGCGCCCGCCCCAAACGATTTCCTTCCGATAAACTTGAAACATCTTTCCCATCCTTCCGCTATCCGGCCCTATGCCGGATCCAAAACGACACATCCAATGAAGTCGGCGCTGTGGAGCGCCTTTTCGCGATCCCGTTTTAAATGACTGCACTCGATCTCAACTCGCTGCCCGTCCCCCCATTCGAGGGAAGGCATGGGCACTCGAAGCGGCGAACTAAATTTCCCTCCCCTCGCGGGGAAGGGCGGTAAAGGTAAGGTGCTGTCGGGTCGGACTCACACGATCCCACTCGACGCGTCGATGCGCCCGCGCGCCAAAGGCGCACCTTTCCCCGTCGCGCACCTGGCGAGGGAACGCCATTCCAAAACGCCAGATTGATTTTCCGGCACTTCCCCGCATGCGGCACCCGCCGCGTCTAGCGACGCAGTCCGAGGCGTTTTACGACCTCATCGTATCGAGCGCTGTTCTTACGCTTGAGATAGTCGAGCAGGCGTCGGCGCTGACCGACCATCATGAGAAGGCCTCGGCGCGAGTGGAAATCCTTCTTATGGGTGTTCAAGTGCTCGGTCAGGTTCTTGATTCGCTCGCTCAGAATTGCAACCTGCACTTCGGGCGAGCCGGTATCGCCTTCGTCGTTGGCGAACTCGCCGATGAGCTCGCGCTTGCGTTCTGCCGTAATCGACATCGCATACTCCCAAGGGTTGGCCATTAAACGTTGAGCACGCGCACCGGATGGAGCTGCAACACGGGTGTGTGGCCGATCCGGGTGAGTGCGACCGGCCTTCCGCCCGTCATCGCACAAACCACCTCGCCTTCGGCCATTCCGTCGATCAGCGCCTTGTCGGCGGTGCGGAGCACCTGAACGGGGCGACCGCTCTTTATGAGCTTCGCCTCGATTTCGGTCAGGGCCAGGGCCGGGATGTCGTCCAGCGCGGTCTCGACCGGTAACAGGTGCTCAAGTGCGGCGGCAATATGCCCGAGCGATTCGAGTTTATCCAGGGAAATCGCGCCGGCTTCGTCGAATCGGCCGACTGAGAGTCGCCGGAGGCTCGAAATGTGACCGCAAGTGCCTAATGCCAAAGCTAGATCCCGGGCGAGGCCGCGCATATAGGCGCCTTTGCCGCAGGTCACTTCGAAGCTCGCATGGTCGCGATCGACAAGCTCGATCAGCTCGAACCGGTCGATCCGAACGTTCCGAGCTGCATGCTCCGGCGTCTCGCCAGCGCGGGCAAGCTCGTAGCTGCGATGGCCCGCGACTTTAATTGCCGAGTAGGCCGGCGGAACCTGGCTGATCTCACCCAGGAATCGCTGCAACGCGGCCCTGATCTCGGCCTCGCTCGGCCGTTTCATCGAAACGGCGGTAATCTCGCCCTCGATGTCGTCCGTCGCGCGCTGCTCGCCCCAGCGGACCGTGAAGCGATAGCGCTTCGTCCCCTCGACGGCGTGGGCGACCGTCTTGGTCGCCTCACCAAGTGCGATCGGCAGCACCCCGGTCGCAATCGGATCGAGCGTGCCCGCGTGGCCTGCTTTCGCGGCATTCAACAGCCGTTTCACACGGTTTACGACGGCGGTCGAGGTCCACCCGCCGGGTTTGTCGATGACAAGCCAGCCATCGATCTTCTCGCCTTTGCGCCGGCGGCTCATTTGGTTTTTCGGCCGGACGGCGACATTGCGGGTCGATCTCCCGAATCCGAGACGGGCCGATCCGACAAACCTTGGGGGGGCGGGCTGCGATCCGGTTTGACCGACCTTGTCTCTTTGGCCGCCGAAATCGCATCGTTGCCCGCAAGATCGCGCACAACGCTTGGGCTGTGCAGGAGACGATCGAGTTCGGCCGCCTGATCGAACGTCGTATCGAGTTCGAAGGCGAGGTCCGGAAGATAGCGAAGCTCGATTTCATGGGCGAGCAGGCTGCGCAAATAAGACCCGGCACGCCTCAGCGCTTTGACGAGGGTGCGGCCATCGCCGCCGCCGAAAGGCAAGACGAAGATCGTCGCGTGGCGCAAGTCGGGGCTCACGCGCACGTCGGTCACGGTTACGGCAACATCCTGGAGGTCCGGATCGCGGAAATGGCCGTGTGCGATGGCGCGTGCAAAGCCGTGACGGATCTCCTCGCCCACGCGAAGTTGGCGTTGGCTTTGCGGCTTGAGGCGCTGTCGCGTCATGGTCTGTCGCCCGCCGAGTCCCGTTACGGCCGCTATCGACGGTGTTAAAGTTCTCGCGCCACTTCCTCGACTTCGTAGCACTCCACGACGTCGCCCTGCTGGATGTCCTGATAGTTCTCGAAGGACATGCCGCACTCGTAACCTTCCTTCACTTCGCGCACTTCTTCCTTGAAGCGCTTGAGGCTGTTGAGCTTGCCGTCGTGAATGACCACATTGTCGCGCAGGAGCCGCACGCGCGCACCGCGCCGGACCAGCCCCTCGGTCACCATGCAGCCGGCAACCTTGCCGACCTTGCTGATCGTGAACACCTCCCGAATCGTCGCGTGCCCCAAGAGGTTCTCTCTCAAGGCGGGTGCGAGGAGACCCGAAAGCATCTTCTTCACGTCGTCCACGACGTCGTAAATGATCGAATAATAGCGGATTTCGAGCCCATCGCGCTTGGCGATCTCGCGCGCCTGGGGATTGGCCCGCACATTAAAGCCGACGATGAACGCATGGGACGCCGCAGCGAGGGCTATGTCGGATTCGTTGATTCCGCCAACGCCGCCATGGAGGACGCGCACGGAAACCTCGTCGGTCGCGAGGCGCTGAATCGCGTTGACGATCGCCTCAACCGAACCCTGGACATCCGCCTTGACGACGATCGCCAGCTCCTTGGTCTCCCCGGCCGCGATCTTGGAGAACATTTGCTCGACCGTACCCCGCTGGCCGCGGGAGACGCGCACGTCGCGCAGCTTGCGCTGGCGGAATTCCGTCACCTCGCGCGCACGCGATTCGTTTTCGACGACGCTGAACGGATCGCCCGCAAGGGGTGCGGCATTGAGGCCGAGAACCTCGACCGGTGCTGAAGGACCGGCCGACTCGATCGGACGGCCGCGATCGTCGAGGAGTGCGCGCACGCGTCCCCATTCGCTGCCCGCGATGAAAATGTCGCCAACTTTGAGCGTTCCTCGCTGGACCAGCACGGTCGCCACTGCACCACGGCCGCGTTCGAGTTTCGCTTCGACCACCGTACCCTGCGCAAGCCGGTTCGGATTGGCCTTGAGATCGAGAATTTCGGCCTGGAGAAGTATCGCTTCCTCGAGCTTGTCGAGATTCGTGTGCTTGGTGGCCGAGACTTCGATCGCCAGCACTTCGCCACCGAATTGCTCGAGCACAATGCCGTGCTGAAGGAGATCGTTGCGCACGCGATCCGGATTGGCATCGGGTTTGTCGATTTTGTTGATGGCGACGACGATCGGCACGTTCGCGGCCTTCGCGTGGTTGATCGCCTCGATCGTCTGCGGCTGAACGCCGTCATCGGCCGCAACGACGAGGATGACGATGTCGGTCACCTTGGCGCCGCGCGCGCGCATGGCCGTGAAGGCTTCGTGGCCGGGCGTGTCGAGGAAGGTGATACGCTCCCCGGTGCTGAGGGCGACCTGGTAGGCGCCGATGTGCTGGGTGATGCCGCCTGCCTCGTGTGCCGCCACATCGGTCGCGCGCAAGGCGTCGAGCAACGAGGTCTTGCCGTGATCGACATGACCCATCACTGTGACGACGGGCGGGCGTGGCTCGAGGCTCTCCGGCGCGTCGTCGGTGCCTTCGAGGCCGATTTCAACGTCGGACTCGGCGACTCGTTTGACCTTGTGGCCGAATTCGGCAATCACCAACTCGGCGGTATCCGCATCGACGACTTGGTTGATTGTCGCCATCACGCCGAGTTTCATGAGCGTCTTTACGACGTCCGCACCACGCTCGGCCATACGGTTCGCGAGATCCTGCACCGTGATCATCTCGGGCAGCACAACCTCGCGGACGATCTTCTGCCCGGCTTCCATCTGCGCTTGACGAAGGCGCTGCTTCTCGCGCTCGCGCGCGCGGCGCACCGAAGCGAGGGAACGAACCCGTTCTTCCTCGCTTTCACCGAGCGCTTGAGTAATGGTCAGTTTGCCCGTGCGCCGGCGCGGCTCAACGCGCTTGGGTGTTAAGGCCGGGCGGACTTTACCGGCCGCCCGCTTGGACGCACGTTCGTCCTCTTCCTCCGCCGCCTTAGCATCCGTCTTGACGAGGACGGCCGGGCGCGCGGCCGTAGCTTGGGCGGGGCGCTTGGCGGTGGGCGACGCCTCGGGCAAGGGTTGGATTGGGACGACAGGCGTCGCCGGGCGCGTGCTCTCTGCGTCTGCGCCGGCCTTCAGGCGCGCTTCTTCCTCATTGCGCTGGCGCGCCTCTTCCTCGGCCTGGCGCGCTTGCGCTTCGAGCTTCGCGCGAGTCTCCTCCTCGGCCTTGATTTGCTCATCGATCTCATGGCGCTTGCGCGCTTCATGATCGGCCTGGACCGCGGACTTAAGTGCCCGAACCCGTGCCGCCCTTTCCTCGTCGGTCAGGGAGCGCGCGACATGGGCCGCATCCTCGGCAAGGGCTTCGGCGTGGGCGACCGCGAGATCCGGCGTCGGCGCCTTGACCTCGTGGAGCAGACCGCCCGCGTCCGAGGTGAACGTGCGCTTTCGCTTCACCTCGACGGTGACCGCCTTCGAGCGACCGTGGGGGAAGCTTTGCCGGACCTGACCGGTCTCGACCGTCTTCTTGAGCTCGAGGCGGCCCGGGCGCGACAGCCCGAGCGGCTTCTTGTTGCGGTCACTTTCGCGCGTTTCACTCATCTTGGTCCGATCTTCCCTCATTCCGTTCCCGCGTGATCCTCGGGCGGCAGGGTTACCTTCCCGGAGGATGCAAATCCCAAGAGGCGCAAGCTCTCAAAAACCAGCCGCCGCGCGAGAGTGCCGCGGCTAAGCACGATGTGAACCGCGTGATCCCGCCCCAGCGCGGCGCCAAGCTCGGCCGCCGAGAAAAGCTCGATTTGCGCCACATCCCGGCCCAAATTCGCCAACTTGCCGCGCCCACCTTCGGCTCCGTCGATGGCCGCGACGAGTGCGCCGGCCCGTCCCTGCCGCAACCAGGCCCCCGCCCGCTCGAAACCGGCTGCGAGCTGGCCTGCCCGTCTCGCCAGCCCGATAAGATCGAGGCAGCGCCGCCTGAGCCGCCCCTCGATCCGATCGGCAAGCCCCTCGGGAACCTTGACCGGAGCGCGCGCGGCCTTGGCGAAACTACCCTTCGCGCAGGCTGTTTCTACTACATCCCGGGACGCCTGCAACCATATTCCCCGCCCAGGGAGTTGTCCCTCGAGGTCCGCGACCACGTTGCCTTCGGGGTCGAGTGCAAACCTGATCAACCGTTCCTTGGGCAGGACTCGGCGCGTCACCACGCAACGGCGCAAGGGGCGGGATGCCTCCTCGCCCTTACGCTCGCCTGTCCTTCCGGCGGATGTCGCCACGAGCGCCGCCATCGTTCCCCGCCCGGCTCACGGGCTCTCGGGCGGGCTGGCGCCAGCACCCGCCGCGTCCTGCGACGCTTCTTCCGGGAACCAGTGCTGGCGTGCCGCCATGATAATGGCGTTCGCCCGTTCGGCGTCGAGGCCGTAGCTGCGTAGGATGCCGTCGTTCGGATCGATCAGTTCGTCCGAGGCGAGATCGGCCAAGTCGTCGAGCGACTTGATTCCCGCTTCGCCGAGGGTGACGAGCATTGGCGGCGTCAATCCCTCGATCGTCGTGAGCGCGTCATCGACGCCAAGCTCGCGCCGCTTCGTCTCGGCCTTGCGGTCCTGCTCCTCGAGAAAGGCGCGTGCGCGCGCCGAGAGTTCGGAAGCGAGACTCTCATCGAAGCCCTCGATTCCGGTCAGGTCCTCGAGCGGCACATAGGCGACCTCCTCGAGGGTCGAAAAACCCTCGGTCACGAGCAAGTGCGCAATCACGTCGTCGACGTCGAGTGCGTCGATGAAGAGTTGGGAGCGCGAGCGGAATTCCTCCTGGCGGCGCTGGGACTCCTCGTCCTCGGTCAGGATATCGATATTCCATCCGGTGAGCTGCGAGGCGAGGCGCACGTTCTGCCCGCGCCGACCGATGGCGAGGGAGAGCTGTTCGTCGGGCACGATGACCTCGATCCGCTCGGCCTCCTCGTCGAGCACCACCTTGGCGACCTCGGCGGGGGCCAGCGCGTTGACGACGAAGGTCGCGGGCTCGCCCGAATAGGGAATGATGTCGATCTTCTCGCCTTGCAGCTCGGCCACGACCGCCTGCACGCGGCTGCCGCGCATGCCGACGCACGCACCGACGGGATCGATGCTCGAATCCTTGGAGATTACCGCGATCTTGGCGCGGCTGCCCGGGTCGCGGGCGACCGACTTGATTTCGATGATGCCGTCGTAGATCTCCGGCACCTCCTGTGCGAAGAGCTTCTGCATAAATTCCGGCCGTGTGCGCGAGAGGAAGATTTGCGGCCCGCGCGGCTCCTCGCGGACATCGAAGATATAGGCGCGCACCCGATCGCCTTGGCGGAAGGTTTCGCGGGGGATCATTTCCTCGCGGCGCAGGATCGCTTCGGCGCGACCCAAATCGACGATCACATTGCCGAATTCGACGCGCTTGACCAGGCCATTGACGATTTCGCTGACGCGATCCTTGTATTCGCGGTACTGGCGTTGGCGTTCCGCCTCGCGCACGCGCTGCACGATCACTTGCTTCGCGGTCTGGGCGGCGATGCGCCCGAAATCGATCGGCGGGAGGGGATCGGTGATGAATTCACCGACCTTGAGGTTCGGATCGATCTTCTGCGCTTCCGCTGGCGAAATCTGCGTCGTCTCATTCTCGACGGGGTCGGCCACCTCGCGAAAGCGCATCAATTTGATCTCGCCGCTCTTGCGGTCGATCGAGGCCCGGATATCGTGCTCGAGGCCGTATTTGGACCGTCCCGCCTTCTGGATGGCGAGTTCCATGGCCTCGAGCACTTCCTCGCGGTCGATGCCCTTTTCGCGCGCAACCACATCGGCCACCTGAAGCAGCTCGATGCGCGGTGCCGTCGCCGTCAATTGGACTGTCGCCATCGCTTTACCCTTGCCCTTCCTTGGCCGCACGCCGTTCGGCGCGCGCGGTCGCCAGCATTTCGTTCGTCATCACCAAATGAGCCTTGTGGATCGTGTCGTAGGGCAGCGTCACCGTCCCCTCCGGCAGCGCAATCCGGACCATTGCACCATCGATCCCGAGCAGCCTGCCGCGAAAGCGCCGCCGCCCATCGATTGGCGCACCGGTTTCGGCCTTGACCTCGCGGCCGGCAAAACGCTCGAAATCCTTGGGCCGCACCAGGGGCCTATCGATTCCCGGCGAACTCACCTCGAGCGTGTATGAACCCGCAAGCGGATCTTCCACGTCGAGCACCGCCGACGCCGTTCGGCTTATCGCGGCACAGTCGTCCACGGTCATTGGCACGCCATCCATTCGCTCCGCCATGATTTGAAGCGTGGGCCTGCGTCCGCCGCTAATCTGGACTCGTACGATATCGTACCCCAACCCCCCGACCGATGGAGCGATAAGGCGCTCGATCTGTTGTCGCAGATCCGATCCTGCCAACGCCGACGACTCCCTGGGTTATTGCCGCACCCGCGCTTCGAGGTTCGCCCGTTTGAGGTTCGCCGGGTTGCGGTTCGCAAGTTCGAAGCTCGCCAGCCCCACCCAGCACCCCAACCAAGCCGGCTGCACAAATCGACAGGCCCCACAAATTAAAAAGAGTGGGCTTCGGACCCACTCTTGGCTCAGGTCTGATACTTGATCAGTCCCTACGGGACCATGCGTCAGCCCGAAATATAGCGATAGAGCCGCGCGCTTCAAGGCTTTTTTGGCCTTGGCGCGCCGGCGCCAGCGGCTGCCGAACGCAGGGCCGCCATTGGCTCGGGCAACCGGCGATAGCTCAAATAGACCGGTTTTGCCCCCCTTTCGAGGGCTTTTGCCTCGTACCGGGTCGCGGGCCAATCGGCCGGCCGCGTTTCATAGCCGCGCGATCCGCCTGCAGGTCCGGCAAAGCCGGCATGGGTGGTGACTTCCGCGAGCATCCAGTCGGCAAGGGCCGGATCGTCGGTTGCGAGGCGCAGCTCGCCACCCTCCGCGAGCGCTCTCTCAATCAGCGTCAAGCTCTCGGATTGGATCAGGCGGCGCCTGTGATGCCTCACTTTCGGCCAGGGGTCGGGAAAAAGCGCGATGACGCACGCAATCGACGCCGGGCGCAGGGCTTCGAGAATGGCGCGGCCGTCTCCCGGGTAAACCCGAACATTCCCGAGATTCTGCGTTTCGATTGCGACGAGCAGCTTGGCGACACCGTTGATGAATGGCTCGCAACCTATGAACCCGACCCGCGGGTTCCCGCTCGCAAGTGCCGCCATGTGCTCGCCGCCGCCGAAGCCGATTTCGAGCCAGATCTCGTCGAGGGGCTGGCTGAAAAGATCCCGGGGATCGAGTGCCATGCCCGGCTTGGGCTCAGGGACCGCGACGCACGGCAGAAGGTCTTTGAGCAGCCCCTCTTGGCCCCGGCGCAGGCGCTTTCCTTTACGGCGACCATAAAGGCGCAACCTTTCCGCCCCACTCATCGCACAGATGATGTCATCGCCACGCCGAAGCGTGCATCCGCGAGGCCATCGCGGCGTGACGAATCACGTCCCGTTGAGATTGAAGGCGCGCTTGAGCTCGGGGACGAGATCTGTCTTCTCCCAGGAGAAGCCACCGTCGGGTTCGGGAGAGCGGCCGAAGTGGCCGTATGCGGCTGTACGTGCGTAAATCGGCTTGTTGAGGGTGAGGTGTTCCCGAATGCCTCGCGGCGAAAGATCGACCATCTCGCAAAGCGTCTTGACGATCTTGGCCTCGTCCGCGCGGCCGGTGCCATTCGTATTCACGTAAACCGAAAGGGGCCTCGCGACGCCGATAGCATAGGAAAGCTGGATCGTGCATTGCTCGGCGAGGCCGGCGGCAACGACGTTCTTCGCGAGATAGCGCGCGGCGTATGCCGCGGAGCGGTCGACCTTCGTCGGGTCCTTGCCCGAGAATGCGCCCCCCCCATGGGGTGCGGCACCGCCATAGGTGTCGACGATTATCTTGCGCCCGGTCAAGCCGGCGTCGCCATCGGGTCCGCCGATGACGAAACGGCCGGTCGGGTTCACGTAGAACTCCGCCTCCGGGCACATCCATCCCTGGGGCAGGACGTTCACGACGTGAGGGCGCACGATTTCGCGCACCTCGTCTTGATTGATCTTTTCCCCGTGCTGAGTCGACACCACAATCGATGTGGCGCGCGCCGGTTTGCCGTCGCGGTATTCGAGCGTCACCTGGCTCTTGGCGTCAGGGCCGAGGTTCGGCTCGGCGCCGGAATGTCGCGCCTCCGCGAGCGAGCGAAGAATCGAGTGGGCGAAGTGAATGGGGGCGGGCATCAACGCGTCCGTTTCGCGGCATGCATAGCCGAACATGATACCTTGGTCGCCTGCACCCTCATCCTTGTTGCCAACGGCGTCGACCCCTTGCGCGATGTCGGCCGACTGGGCGTGGACGTGTACTTGCACGTCCGCCTTGCGCCAATGGAAGCCCGATTGCTCGTACCCGATTTCCTTCACACAGCGCCGTGCGACTTCCTCGAGGGACTGCTTCGTAATACTCGCGGGGCCGCGCACTTCGCCGGCCAGCACGATGAGATTCGTCGTGACCAGCGTCTCGCACGCAACGCGGGAATAGGGATCGGCCGAAAGAAACGTATCGACGACCGCATCGGAGATTCGATCGCAAACCTTGTCCGGATGTCCTTCCGACACGGACTCGCTGGTAAAAAGAAAATCGCGCAGGACCACGGCCGTTCTCCCCGGGATTTAATATGTGGAGACCGCAGGCCAGTGCCGGGCTCGGCTCTTCCAAGAGGCCGCCAGCCCACCCGCGGGCGCGGTCTTGTCGCAAGCTTTAGCGGTGCAGTCAAGCGCCACGGTGCGGACCCCGACCCGAGGGCCTTCAGGGCCGCCGCACGGGCGCTCTTCTTGCCGCCATGGCCATTCGACACGCTTGAACTCGGATTTCGTCGCCGTGTCAGGCGATGTCGCCGGCGCGTGCGAGCGCTTTTGCGAGCTCGAACACCTTCTTTCGAACGCTCGAGTCCGAGATCCGATAATAGGCCCGCACCAGTTCGAGCGTTTCGCGCTTGGCCATCGGATCGAGGTCGACCATCTCGGCGTCTTCGCCGTCATGGGGGTGTTCGGTCGGCGGACCCGCATCGAGCGGCATATCGTCGAAAAAAAACGACACCGGTACGTCGAGCACGCGGCTCAATTCGAACAGCCTGCTCGCGCCAATGCGGTTGGCGCCGCGCTCATATTTCTGCACCTGTTGGAATGTCAGACCGATCGCCTCCCCGAGCTTCTCTTGGCTCATGCCAAGCATGGTTCGGCGGAGCCGCACGCGGCTGCCAACATGGATGTCGACGGGATTGGGTTTGCCGGTCTTCACTCGGACAGCTCGTAAGCGCGCAGGCATCATCGACCGTCTCAGGTTATCGGTGGGCGGGAAACTTGATGTATTAGCAATATACTTACAACCCTAAGACGGGTCAAACGCTAATTGACATACTATAGTATGTAGGCGTGTCTCTTTTGGACAAAGGCTTAGGCCGTTCGAGACAACCTCCACGCGAGAGCGAGAACGAGGCCCATGAGAATACCTATGTACAGGTATCCGTGGCGCGCAAACGGCGTGGCGCCGGAGATGGGCTGGGGCAAGGGGGAATCGACGACCCCGGCCTTGCCGAGGCCGAGGCGGGCGATGACCCGGCCGTAGGGATCGATGACGCCGGAAATGCCCGTGTTGGCGGCGCGCACGAGGGGTATTCCCTCTTCGACCGCCCGCATTCGCGCACTCTCGAAATGCTGATAGGGACCGGAACTGTCGCCGAACCAGGCGTCATTCGTGACATTCAGCAGCCAGCTGGGCCGGTTGTCCGGCTCCGT
>DASPOR010000006.1 GCA_035625915.1 Alphaproteobacteria bacterium
GCGAAAGTCCGAGAGAGTGCCCGTGGCGCGTTGATGCCCGACTACGCCCGCTCTCTTCGAAACGTTCTCAAACTCAGCGGCTGTAGATTCGTCAGACAGGGCAAGGGCAGCCACGAGATTTGGTAAAGCCCGAAGAGCAATCGCAACTTCGCGGTGCCGACCAAAATCAAATCTCGTCATACCGCGAATGCGATTCTGAAAGAAGCCGGCCTTCCCAAGCAGTTTTGACGGACGCCGAGCGCTCACCTCGAATCAAGGTGAAAATTTGCATCTTGGTCGGCGCAATCTTTCCCTGCTCCATCGCCTTCACAAGCTCTGGCGTGGCCGTGTCGCTCTCTGAGACGGTCTTGGCGCTTCGAAGTGAGCGCCCTGAAATCCCCATGAGCTTCGCGGCGTCGGCTTGAGAAACTTTCGGCAAATTTGCCGAAGGTGCCAAATCCGTTCGTTCACCCTGTCGCATATTTGCAATCTTTGCCGCGACGACCGCGCGCTGCTCTTCCGAGAAGTGCCGGCGCTCACCATGCGACGCGCTCAGTTAGTTACAGCTCATGGCTGTGCCCTACTCTCGGTCCAGCCGTGTGCAACCATGCACTCTTTGAAAAAGCTTTGCGCGTTGATCTGACCAGGGAGACCAGACCGATAGTAGCCGCTCTAGCGCCATGGGCTTCTCGCCCTCGCAGATCAGCCTGCGCACGCCGCGCGTTGAATTTATCGGCTTCCAGCGGCCGAAATATTCGATGCACTCTCTACCGCATTTCTTCGCGTCCATCGTGCTCGCCGAAGGCAACGTGAAACGCGCGCAGGAGCTTCTCGGTCACAGCGCGTCGCGGCCGACTCTTGATGTCTATCCGCACCGGCTTGAATCGCCAGGGAGCGACGCGGCGATCATGGAGCGGATGGAGCAAAAAATTCTTGGCTGAGAATCCATGCACCGAGGATGCAACTTGATGCTGCATGGAAGACCCCAGGGGACGCTAAGTCCTCGAATTAAATGGTGCCCAGGGGCGGATTTGAACCACCGACACGCGGATTTTCAGTCCGCTGCTCTACCAACTGAGCTACCTGGGCGTCGTTGAAAGCATGGTTTGGTCCATGCGGCAGACAGCACCTTGCGACAACCCTACGAGCGTGGGGCGCCCTCGGGATCGGCTTCGGCGAACGCCGCTTATAGTAACTTTCGCGCGCCCTGTCCAGCATCCGCACTCTCGCGCGAATGCGTAAGCCATTACTCCGCATCGGGCTCCCGATCGACCATGACGCCGTCTTCGGGCCTCTCGTCCGTCGGAACGCGGTAGACTTCGCCGAGCCAGCGGCTGAGATCGACATCGGCGCACCGACGGGAGCAGAAGGGCTTGTATTTTCCCTCGGGCGGCCTGCCGCAGATCGGGCACTTGGCGGCTTTCTTCCTGCGAGACTCGAACTTGGCGATCTCCGCCATCGCATCGCTCCAGCATCGGCATGTCAACCGATATTACCTTAGTCCACGACGATGTCGAATTGCTCGCGCCCATAGCGGGGCTCGACACGCAAGCCGAGCGGCCGGCCGAGCCGGGATTCAAGCTGCGCGCGGGCCGCTTTGGCACCTTCCTCGAGCGCCATCACCACGTCGGCACCGGCGATGGCGGAGACCGCCCGCCCCCCGCTTGTCGCGGCGGCCCGCTCGGCGGCACGCAGTATCTCGTAAGCGATGGTTTCGGGGCTCTTGAGCCAGCCAGCACCGCCGCACGTAGCGCACGGCGCCATGAGCGCGTCGCGCAAGGACTCGCGCACGCGCTTTCGCGTCATTTCGAAGAGTCCAAGCGAGGTCATGCCGGCAAGCTGCGTCGGCACCGGGTCGCCCGCGAGTGCCGCGCGCAAGGCGTTTGTCACGCGCATGCGTTGCGAAGCGTCCTCCATGTGAACGAAATCGATGACGATGAGCCCCGCAAGATTGCGCAGGCGGATTTGCCGCGCGATCTCCGGCGCTGCCTCGAGGTTGACCGCGAGGATCGCGTCCGCGAAGCGCCCGGCACCCGTATGTCGACCGGAATTGACGTCGATTGCCGTCAGGGCTTCGAGCGCGCCGATCGCGAGGCTGCCGCCGGACGGCAGCTCCACGACCGGGTCGAGGGCGTGCGCGAGCTGGTCCTCCACATCGTGGCGCGCAAAGAGCGGCTCGGGTCCCCGGTGGAAATGCGCCTCGACATCCTCGCCCTCTCGCGCAAGGTATGCCGCAGCACGCTCTCGCACCTCACGCGTGTCGCAAAAGACGCGGCGAAGGCCCGGCCCCGCATGATCGCGCAGCACGCGATTCACGGGATCCGGCTCCGAGAAAAGGAGTGCCGGCGCCTTCGTATCCTTGGCGCGCGCGAGGAGATCGCCCCATGCCTTGCGGAGTGGAATGAGATCGTCGAGCAGCTTGCGATCTTCGACACCTTCGGCCGCGGTGCGCAGGATCACGCCCTCGCCCGTGCCGAGATGGGGTGCGATCGCGGCTTCGAGCCGTGCGCGTTCCTCGGCCGACGAAATCCGACGCGAGAGCGAGAGGCCCGGCCGGTTTGGCGTGTAAACGAGCCAATGCCCAGGAAGTGCGATCTCGGTCGAAAGCCGCGGGCCTTTCTGGGCGAACGCATCCTTGGTCACCTGGACGAGGAGCGCTTCGCCTTCCGTCACCGCACTTGCAATGGGACCGGTGTCCCCCCTGCGGCCCCGTGTCGGGTCTCCTTGCGCGTTCAATGCGCGTCGAACGTCGGCCCCGGCGAGAAAGCCCGCGCGGGCCGTCCCGAGTTCGACGAACGATGCATCCATGCTGGGGACGACCTTGTTCACGCGACCGAGATAGACGTTGCCAACGAGGCTCGCCGCGTTCTGACGCTCGACCACGAGTTCAACGAGGCGGCCTTCGGACACAAGCGCTGCCCGCGTTTCGCCAGGGGAGGTGGCCATCAATATCTCGTCGATGCGCATCTTGCCACGCGTCCGGTCGGAACCCCTTCCGCGGGACTCCTTCCCTGCATCAAAGACCCAATCCCTTCATCAACGCCATCGTCTCGTAGAGCGGGAGGCCCACCACATTCGAGTAGGAGCCGGAGAGAAACCGAACGAACGCCGCAGCCCGCCCCTGGATCGCATAGCCGCCGGCCTTGTCGTGCCACTCGCCCGCCTCGATATAGGCGTCGATTTCCCCCGGCTCCAGTTGCTTGAAGGCGACGATCGTCGTGACCGCGCGTGTGACGGCACGCCCGCCGGGGTTGAGAAGTGCCACACCGCCAATAACGCGATGGCGCCGCCCCGAAAGCATTGCAAGGCAACTTCGCGCGGTTTTCTCGTCGAGTGCTTTCGGAAGTATGCGTCGTCCCAGGGCGACAACGGTGTCAGCCCCTAGCACGAATTTGCCGGGATGGCCGCCGGCCACGACGCGCGCCTTCGCCTCCGCGAGGCGAAGGGCATGCGCACGCGGCAATTCGCGCGCCAATGCACGCTCGTCGATCGCGGAAGGCTCCACCCGCTCGGGTGTCACGCCGATTTGGCGCAGAAGTTCGAGCCGTCGCGGCGACGCGGAGGCCAGGATCAAATGTCCCACCGCCCCTGTCTCCCGTGATTGAAGCGAATTCGATGGAAAACACGCCCGATCGAGCGCGAGGTTCCTTGGATCGGGCGATGGATATAGCCGGACCAAACCTTTATTTGAACCGAAAGGTGATGCGCCCCTTGGTCAGATCGTAGGGGGTCATCTCGACATTGACCCGGTCCCCCGCCAGCACGCGAATTCGGTTCTTGCGCATCTTGCCGGAGGTATGCGCCAAAATCTCGTGTTCATTATCGAGTTTTACGCGGAACATCGCATTCGGAAGCAACTCCGTTACCGTACCGGAAACTTCGATCAGATCCTCTTTCGCCATCACCCCTCACCGGTTTTGCGCTTAGCGGGGAGAAAATGGGACGTACCCCCCGTGCCGGTCAAGCATTTTCGCGTCCTGCGGAGTGCTGCGAACGGCCCGTGATTGCTTTTCGCCTCACCAAGGCCGAGAAGACGGGGCGAGCGGCAAAGCGTGCTAACCTTCCCAGCCCTTCGTGCCGCCGTAGACCAGCACCTGGACTTTTTCAAGGGTCACAAGGCCGCTTACCATCATTCCGTCGAGCACGGGGAGAAAGGCGTCGATCTTCTCCGGCGCATCGACGATCTCGATGACGAGCGGAAGATCCTCGGAGAGGCGAAGTATCTTCGATGTGTGGAGGCGGCTCGAATGTCCGAAGCCCATCGGCCCTCGGATGACCGTGGCCCCCGCAAGGTGCGCCTCGCGCGCCTTGAGTACGATCGCCTCGTAAAGAGGCTTGCCCTCGAATCGGTCGTTCTCGCCGAGGAAAATTCGGAGAAGAACGGCATTCTTCGGAACTTGCAAGACAGCCTCTCCCCCCAACTCAGCGCGGCGTCAATGCAGTCCCCGCGAGAACGCCAAGATAGGCCGCGAGGATGCAAAGTACGACCGAGAATAGCACATTGCCCGCCACCGCCCCCCATTCTCCTTCGCGCGCGAGGTTCAGCGTTTGAAGCGAGAAGGAGGAAAAAGTGGTGTAGCCGCCGCAAATGCCCGTCGTGAGGAAGAGCCGAACCGTCGGTCCACCCATGACGTCGGCACCTGGTCCGCCCAAGGTGGTTGCGAGCCCGATGACGAACGAGCCGGAAATGTTTACGAGAAGGGTACCCCACGGAAATGTCTCGCCCATGCGGCGTGCGACAAATCCCGATATCCAGAAGCGCGCCATTCCGCCGATTGCAGCCCCGATCGTGACCCAGATTGCAGCTTGCATTTTCGTCTTGCAGCGCTCCTCAAACCACCGGTCGCAAGGGCGGGGGAAAGCGCGCCTCTATCCGTCGCAAAAGCTGGTCGCGAACCGCACGAAAAGCATCGAGACGCGTCTCCCGGCTGCCCTCGATGACACTCGGATCGAGGGTCGGCCAAAATTCGACATCGCACGCCATTGTGCGCGTGAGTTCGACGGCGGAGTGCTGCGCCTCCGGCGAGAGGGAAACGATCACGTCGAAGGAACTGTCGTGAAGCTCTTCGAAGCCTTTTGGTCGATGCTTGCCGATCTGAATACCGATTTCCTCCATGACTGCGACCGCGAAAGGATCGAGCTCGCCCGCGCGCACACCGACCGAATCGACGAAAATCCTCCGGTGGTGAAAATGCTTCAGCATCGCCTCCGCCATCGGCGAACGGATGGCGTTTCGCGAGCACGCGAAAAGTACGCTCGAGGGGAGATCCGCCACTGCATCAGCTCCGGATATGGAGGACGCAAAGGAGTGTGAAGAGCCGGCGTGCGGTGTCGAAATCGACCTCGATCTTCCCGGCCAGGCGCTCCCGGAGGAGTTCGGAGCCTTCGTTGTGGAGTCCGCGCCGACCCATGTCGATGGCCTCGATTTGAGATGGCGTTGACTTGCGGATCGCCTGGAAGTAGCTCTCGCAAACGGTAAAGTAATCCTTGATGAGCTTGCGGAAGGGTAGCATCGATAATGCGACCTTGGTGAGCGGAGCATCCCTTTCGTCCTGGATGTCCATGATAAGGCGGTTCTCCTCGATCGAGAGGCGCAAGTTGTACGGCCCGTCATAATCGCCGACCGGTATGAAGTGATTGCCTTCGAGCAAGTCGAAGATCGCGACAGCGCGCTCATGCTCCACGTCGGCATTCCAACGAACGATGCTCCGTTCATCGAGATGGATCTGGGCGATCCGGCAGCGCGATTTCTCTTTGCTGCGATCCTCCGCCATCCCCGCCCCTAGCTTCGGCGCTCGGCGAGACGCAACCGGACCGAGAGCGCATGCGCGCCAAGCCCCTCCGCTTCGGCGAGTGCGATCGCCGCGGGGCCGAGCGAAGTGAGTGCCGCCCTGTCGACCCCGAGCACGCTGGTGCGCTTCATGAAGTCGAGCACCCCGAGGCCGGAAGCAAAGCGCGCGCTGCGCCCGGTCGGCAATACGTGATTGGGTCCTCCGACATAATCGCCAATAGCTTCCGGCGTATAGGCGCCGAGGAACACAGCGCCCACATTCCGGATCGCCGCCAAGAGCGGTTCGGGTTCGGCGACGGCAAGCTCCATGTGCTCCGGTGCGATCCGATCCGCGACTGCCGCCGCCGTGGCGAGCGTTCCGACCACGATCACGGCACCGTGCTTGCGCCAGCTTTCGCGTGCTATCCGGGCGCGCGGCAATGTGCGCAGATGGGCTTCAACGGCCTCGGCAACGGCATCGGCAAAGTTTTCGTCGTCGGTGACGAGGATCGCTTGCGCGGCTTCGTCATGCTCAGCCTGGGACAGAAGGTCCGCCGCGATCCACGACGGATCGTTCGCCTTGTCTGCGATGACGAGGATCTCCGACGGGCCGGCGATCATGTCGATGCCGACGGTGCCGAAAACCTGGCGCTTGGCTTCAGCGACGTAGGCATTGCCGGGTCCCACGATCTTGTCGACGGCGGAAATCGTCTCGGTGCCGTAGGCAAGCGCCGCGATCGCCTGAGCGCCGCCGATGCGATAGATTTCCTCGATGCCAGCGAGTTTTGCCGCGGCGAGGACCAGCGGATTGACCACGCCGCTCGGTGCGGGGACGGCAATCGCGACGCGCTCGACCCCTGCGACGCGCGCAGGAATCGCATTCATCAGGACAGAACTTGGATAGGCCGCCTTCCCACCCGGCACATAGAGCCCGACGGAAGCCACGGCGCGCCAGCGCGCACCGAGACGAACGCCGGAGCGGTCGCGATAGTCGGTGTCCGTCGGCTTTTGCCGGCGATGATAAGCCTCGATCCGGCGGGCGGCGAAGCGAAGTGCTGTGAGCGTGCGTCCCTCGCATTCGCGCTCGGCGGCGTCGATCTCCGATTGGGAAATGCGCAGCGTCTTCGGCGTCAGTGCAAGTTTGTCGAGGCGTTCTGTATGCTCAACAACCGCACGATTGCCGCGTTTTCTCACGTCGTCCAGGATCGCGCTCACGGACGCCTTCACGTCGGCAGCGGCCTCGCGCTTCACGGCGAGAAACTTCGCAAATCGCTTCTCGAAGCCGGACTCCTCTGCGTTGAGCCTAAGCGGCACGGGAGAGTTCCTCGGCAGCGGTGCGGAAGCGCTCGACCCATCGCTGGATTTCCTCGGGCCTGGTCTTGAGCGCGGCTCGATTGACGATGAGCCGCGAGGTAATGTCGGCGATTCGCTCGACCTCGACGAGACCGTTTGCTTTGAGCGTGGCGCCCGTCGAGACGAGATCGACGATGCGCCGACACAGGCCGAGGCCGGGTGCAAGTTCGATCGCACCCGAGAGCTTCACGCACTCGGCCTGCACCCCGCGCGATGCAAAGTGGCGTTTTGTGACCTCGGGGTATTTGGTTGCCACGCGCACATGGCTCCATCGCCGCGGATCGTCGCGCTCGACGAGGGCCACAGGCTCGGCGACGGCGAGCCGGCACTTTCCGATGCCGAGATCGAGGGGCGCGTAAATCTCGGGATAATCGAATTCCATCAAGACGTCCTTGCCGCACACGCCAAGTTGAGCGGCATTGAAGGCGACGAACGTCGCCACATCGAAACTTCGCACACGAATGATCGATAGCAGCGGATCGCCCGTGGCGAAGCGAAGCTGGCGCGATTCGCCGTCCGCGAATGCCGGTTCGGGCGCAATTCCGGCGCGCTCGAAGAGCGGGGCAAGCTCACCCGAAATGCGCCCCTTGGGGACGGCAAGCACAAGAGCTTCATCGCTGGCCAAGACCGATCTCCGTACCGATTGCACGAGCCGTCCATCCGACGGCCCTGCTCATATAGTCGTTTGATTACAGATATCCGCCCCAAACGTCAAAAAATGCGGTTTTCCATGGGCCCGTTGCGCGCGCGGCCGCGCGCGGCGTGTCGTGGGCGGCTCGTGCGGTGGCTCTAATAAGTCCGGACCCTAGTGTCGTCCCAGGCAAGCGTGGCTAGTGCAGATGCATGTGGATGCCCGGGTCAAGCCCGGGCATGACGGTTTTGAGGTATTTTGCGCAGAGCGCTTAATCGCCGCCGATGCGCCAAAATCTGACCCGAATTGCACAAGACGTCTCCATTCGTCATGCCCGGGCTTGACCCGGGCATCCACGCCTTTCAACGCTCGGGGCCTGATGAGCGGAGAAGTCCGGAATCAATTGCCGGACACAACACACCACCGTGCCTTGAATCCGAAATTCGCTCACGGTTCCGCACCCGGATGCGGCGAATTTTGGATTCGCCACACTAAGCGCTCTCGACATCGAGGCGGTGTCGCGGGCGCCACTGGGTCGGCCACGGTTCGCCGAAATCCACGAGGCGGCAGCGAATGCCGCCGGCGTCGAGCCGGATCACGCCGCCGCCCGCGAAGATGAGGCGGATCGTCGTCCGGCTCTCGGGGGCGAACGCGCCGGCATTGGCCCCGCCCGCCTCCCCCACCACGATCGCGAGGAGTTCGAGCGGTGTGTCGCGTTTACCCTGATCGATCCCCAGCACGCTTACCTTCGTTACACCCTCAAACGTGACGGCGCACGCAATCCGCTCGAAGACGGCCTCAGGTCCGAGTGCCGCCGCCTCGATGCACGGCTCGCAGCCTTCCCAGCGGAAGCGATTGGCGACGACGATGAAGCGGTGATTAGCGCGGTCGAATTGCATATCGTGCAGCGGAACGAGCGCGTCCTGCAGGCAGCTCGAAATCACGGCCATATCCTCCGCGTCCTCGGCACGCAAGTGCAAGATTTCCGCCATTCCCCTTTCCCCTTCGCTTGCCTATTTCCGGCCTCGACCCGTCGCCCGGGTGCCCGCTACTCCTTGAGCCGCTCGATCGAAGCGCCGCAGGCGGCAAGTTTTTCCTCGAGGCGCTCATATCCGCGATCGAGATGATAGACGCGGTTCAGCACGGTCTCGCCTTCGGCAGCGAGGCCGGCGAGAACAAGCGAGACCGAGGCGCGCAGGTCGGTCGCCATCACGGGTGCTCCGGAAAGTCTGCCGACCCCGCGCACGATCGCGGAGGTGCCATGAAGATTGATGTTGGCCCCCATGCGCATCAGCTCAGGCACATGCATGAAGCGATTCTCGAAAATCGTTTCGGTGATCATCGATGCCCCTTCGGCGGTCGACATGAGCGCCATGTATTGCGCCTGGAGGTCGGTCGGGAAACCGGGAAACGGCTCCGTCATCATATCGACGCCCTTGACCGCCCCGTTCGCGCGTCCGACCTTGAGGCCGTGATTTGTCTCGGTGAGTGCGACACCGGCGGCCTGCAGGGTCTCGGCCACGGCACCGATCATGGAGAGCCGCGCGCCCGCAAGCTCCAGCTCGCCATCGGTGATCGCGGCCGCCATCGCGTAAGTGCCCGTCTCGATCCGGTCGGGAACGATCTCGTGATGGGCGCCGTGGAGTCGCGCACTTCCCTGCACGCGCAACGTTTCCGTGCCGATCCCGTCGATCTCCGCACCCATGGCGACGAGGCAACGGGCGAGATCGGCAATTTCAGGCTCGCGGGCTGCATTCTCGATGATCGTCTCGCCCTTCGCCAAGGTCGCGGCCATGAGCACGTTCTCCGTGGCCCCGACCGAAATCATCGGGAAGGTGACGTGCGCACCTTTGAGTCCGTGCGGCGCCTTGGCGTTGATGTAGCCCGAATCGAGCTCGATTTCAGCGCCCAGCTGCGTGAGCCCCTTGAGGTGGAGGTCGACCGGGCGCGTGCCAATCGCGCAGCCGCCAGGGAGCGACACGCGTGCCACGCCGCAGCGTGCGACGAGTGGCCCGAGGACAAGGACCGATGCGCGCATCTTGCGCACGAGATCGTAGGGCGCCGTTGTGTTCGTGATTCGCCGGGCACTGAGCGATAGCGCGCGGCCCGCGTGTCCGTTCGGCGCATGGCCGTTCATCTCGAGCTCAACGCCCAACTGACCCAAGAGGCTCGCAAGCATCGTGATGTCGACGAGATGAGGCAAGTTGGCGAGCGTCAGAGTATCGTCCGTCAACAGGCTCGCGGCAAGAAGCGGAAGTGCCGCGTTCTTGGCGCCACCGATGCGAATGGTGCCTTTGAGCTTGGCGCCGCCGCGAATGAGAATTCGGTCCATCGAATATCCTTTGCTCCGCCGCGCCGAAATACGATTCGGCCGGGCGAAAACCCTCCCCCCTCAGTCGCCCGTTATAGCGGGCCGATCCGCACAAAAGCTAGGGGGTGGGTGAGGGAAACCGATCATGGTCACGCGCGGTAATCCGCCCTTCCCCCGTCCCTTAACTCAACTAGAATGGCAGTGCCAGGGGCGAGGCTAATCGCACGGTCCTCGCCGGCGAGGGCAATGCGCCGAAGCGGGCCGAGCTGGGGTTAGGACAAAGGAGGGGTAGATGCTCAAGGAATTCAGGGAATTCGCGATGCGCGGCAATGTCATCGACCTTGCCATCGGCGTTGTCATCGGGGCCGCGTTCGGAAGGATCGTGAGCTCCCTCGTGGCCGACATCATCATGCCACCCATCGGGCTCATCCTTGGCAACCTGGATTTCGCAAATCTGTTCATCGACCTTTCCAGCAAGAGCTACCCGACCCTCGCCGCCGCGAAGGCCGCGGGAGCGCCAACGCTCAACTACGGCGTCTTTATCAACAATATCATCGATTTCGTGATCGTCGCCTTCGCGATATTCATCGTCATCCGGGAAATCAACCGCCTGTTCCCGAAAAAGGCCGAGGCACCTGCGGTGCCGCCCGACGTCGAGCTTCTGACCGAAATTCGCGACATCCTGAAGACGCGCTCATAACACATGGCGGAAGACGGGGTGGCGATGAGGCTTTGGAGAAGGAGTGGCGCATGCCCCCCGCTTCTCGCCTCGTAGGCACGTGGCGACTTTTGAGCTACACCGAAGTGCAGCCCGACGGCGGCCGTGTAGACATTCTCGGGCCCGATCCACGAGGCTATCTATGCTACCTGGCCGACGGGCGCATGATGGTGATGGTCGGTGCCGCGGCGCGTCCACGGTTGAAGGGTGCGTGGGATGCGATCCCCGCCACCGACAAGGCAGCCAATTACGACAAGATTATTGCCTATGCAGGCCGCTATACGGACTTGGGCGATCGGGTGCGGCACCATGTCGAGGTGTGCTGGATCCCGAACTGGGAGGGAAAGGACCTTGAGCGTCTTGTGATCCCAGCGGGCGACGGACGCATGATCTTGCGCACGCCTGCAAATGAACGCCGACCGTCGCAAGACCTTCTTTGGGCGAAGCTCGAGTAAACCCGAACGGCCACTCGTGACGGCTGCATCCGAACAGACGGTTTCCTCTGACGCCGTGGTCAGTCCACGCCGTCCCGCTTCGGCGGTCGGCCGGCAGCCGAGGGAGGCGTTTCCACGTCGGACCGACCGGCGAGATCGGTCCTGCGTCGGCGAAGATTTTCGCGCAGGGCCGCCGCCAACCGCGCTTTGCGTAGACGCGCGGACGCTTCGCCCTCGGGCGTGAGGGCCGGTCGCCCCGTGCTGCGATCCTTGCCCTTTTGCGTGTTCCTGGTCACGAACCGCATCCTCGCGACAAGCCCAGAGATCGTCAAGCCGTCGGTGAGCACCGTCATCGGTTGAGTCACATTAATTGGAAAAAATCTCGTTTCGCGCAAGAATGCCGTGACGCTCCGGACGCTCCCGAGAAGGTGCGCCTCGGCGGGGCATATTCAAGTCGTTCCAGTTCTGGCAGGGGAACCGGTCCGCCCGTGGCCGGGCTCTCGCCGTCGCAAGGTGCAAGGGGTTGCGGTGTGCGTAAGCACAAGTCCCTCCGACCGGCAATCGCGATAAGGGGGGTGGTGGCGCGATTGCCTATCCGGTTAATGCCGATAGCACTTCTGCTGTTGGCGGCATGCGACACGCCGCCACCGGCGAACGACGTGGCGCCGACAGGGTCGTGGCGTCTTGTCGAGTTGCTCTCTGCAAGCCCCAGCATCGGCAGTGCGCGGCCCGACGATCCCGCGAAATATGAAATGACGCTCGCGAATGACGGAAGCGTTTCACTGCGGCTCGACTGCAATCGCGCGAACGGTCGATGGGTGTGGTCGGCAACGGGCCCGGCGGAAGGCGAAATCGTGTTTACGACGCTGGCCATGACGCGTGCGGCATGTCCACCGGGATCGCTCGATACCCGTATCGCCCACGAACTCGACTCCGTTCGCAGGTACGAGATCAAAGGCAACCAACTGACCCTTCCGGTGATGACGGACGGCGGCAGTCAGGTTTGGTCGCGCGTCGCGCAATAGCCTTGGATCCAGTACGGACCTCGGCTATTCAGCTCGCCACCTTGTGAAGCTCGGCGCGCAAAGCCTTCAGTCCCTCCTGCTGGACCGTCCAGTTGCGCCCGCCGAGGACCCCGCCATCGACGACGAGGTCGTGGCCGTTGATGAATGAGGAGTCATCGCTCGCGAGGAAAAGTGCGGCATTTGCGATGTCGTCCGGCACGCCAGCACGCGGGATCGGCTGCATCTTGGCGAGGCGTCCCTCTATGACGCTTATGTTGCGCTCGGCCGCTTCCACGGAGAGGCCCAGCGCCTTGCCCAGAATGCCCGTGGCGATGCCGCCCGGCGAAATGCTGTTGACGCGGACGTTGCTCTCGCCGAGTTCCATCGCGACGCAGCGCGTCAGGTGGATCACCGCCGCCTTGGCCGCCCCATAGACGAGCGAGGATGAATAGCCCGCCTGAATACCGGCGATGCTGCCGTTGTTAATGATGCTGCCGGCGCGCTGACGGCGCATGATCGGCGCCACGTGCTTCATGCCGAGCATCACGCTCCGAACCAGGAGTGCGAACGCCGCATCGAACCCGTCGGTCGGAATGTCTTCGACGCTTCCGGTCGGCGCGGGCCCACCCGCATTGTTGAAGAGACAATCGACCCGGCCGAACGCCGTGACCGCGCGGCCGATGAGGGTCTTGAACTGATCTTCCTTGGTGACGTCGGTCTGCTGGAAAATGCAGGCAGCACCCAAGCGCTTCGCGATTGCGTCGCCTTCGGCGCGACGACGACCCGCGATCGCCACCCGCGCACCCTCCGCCACGAATAGCTCCGCCGTCCTGAGACCGATGCCGCTGGTAGCGCCAGTGACGATCGCAACCTTGCCGTCAAGCTTGCCCATGAATTTTACCTCCGAATATCCGACTCCCAATCCGCGATGCCGTTACTGTGGCGCCGACCGATTATACCGCTCAATCGCCCGTGAACCGCGGCTCCCGCTTTTCGAAAAATGCGTTGGTACCTTCGAGATTGTCCTTGGTCATCGCGGTCTGCACCAGGCACTCGGTCTCGAAGGCGAGGATCGCTTCGAGCGAGGATTCGAGCCCGCGATCGATCATGGTCTTGTGGAGCTGCACGGCCACGGGGGCGCGGCTCGCGATCCGGCGAGCGAGAGCATCGGCCTCCGCACGCTCCTTGCCGTCGGGAACGACGCGATTGACGAGGCCGAGGCGATGCGCCTCGACGGCGTCGATGAACTCGCCGGTATAGGCAAGCTCCCGCGCCTTGGCGAGGCCGACTTTGCGCGGTGCGAAGAAGCATCCGCCGTTGGTGATGGTGACGCCGATATTCACCTCGGGGAAGCCAAATTTCGCACTCCGCGCGGCGACGATCAGATCGCAGGCGAACGTCACCTCGCACCCCGCGCCGACGGCGTAACCTTGGACCGCCGCGATCACGGGGAATGGCGCTTGGCGCATATGGCGCGTGGTGTTCTGGAGCGCCTTCTGCCATTCCCGAAGTTGTGCAGGGGAAAGCCTTCCGCTGCCGATAAGTTCGTTATGCTCGCGAATTTCTGCCACGTCGTGTCCGGCGAGGAAGGCGCGGCCCTCGCCCGCAAGGACAAGGCAGCGCACATCGCGTTCCGCCGAGAGTGCGATCAGGTGACGGTCCATAAGTTGCCAGGTCTCGATCGTCATCGCGTTCAGCCGCTCCGGGCGGTTGAACACGAGCCAAGCGACGTGGCCGTCGCGCCTGACGATGATGCGGTCGTCCATGATTTCCTCCATCCCTTTCTCGATAGCGTCATGAGCTTCATGGCCCTGGCGCCGAAGGGCCGTGCCGGCCGGGCTCCGTGAATGCCAAATCGCAATCAGCGCTTGAGCACGATCCCCGCGGCGACACGGTCCCAGGTCGCCGGTGTCACGCCGCGCGCGCGCAAACCGTACTTCTGGATCTTGCCGGTCGGGGTCTTCGGCAGCTCGAGTGCCAATTCGATATAGCGCGGCACCATGAAATAAGCCATGCGCGGCGCCAGAAAATCGATCAGCGCCTCGGGCGTCATCCGATGCCCGGGCTTCGGGACGACGACCGCCATCACCTCCTGCTCGGTCTCATCGGAGGAGACGGGAATCACCGCGCACTCGAGCACGTCCGGATGTGCGTTGATCTCCTGCTCGACCTCCATCGAGGAAATGTTCTCGCCACGCCGGCGGATCGCGTCCTTGGTGCGATCGACGAAATAGAAATTACCGGCTTCGTCCCGCATCAGCATATCGCCCGTGTGAAGCCAGAGATTGCGCCAGGCTTCCGCCGTCCAGTCTGGCCGGTTCCAATAGCCGGCCATGACGATCCACGGCAGCTTGGGGCGGACCACGGCCTCGCCGGGAACGCCCGCGGCCGTTTCATTGTCATGCTCATCGACGATACGCACTTCGTAAAGCCGCTCGTCCACGCGACCGCAGGTCTTGTTGTTTGGCAATGTGAAACCCGACCGGGTCGGGCAGTTCATTTCCGTGCCTCCCCACGTGGTCGAGACGCGGCAGCCGAAGCGCGCCTTGAATGCCTCGACCTCGGGGATGAGCGGCACCACGAGCACGCGCTCGAGCGGATTCGCTGCATCGTCGGTACCGGGCGCCTGCCGGTAAAGGAGGTTGGCCATCGCACCCAATAGAAAGGAACAGGTGGCGCGATGACGCCGGACCGTGGACCAGAAACGCGAGACGCTGAAGGCGTCGGGGAGTACGGCCGTGGCCCCCGCGATTGCCGCCGCATAGATCACCGCCCACTGGCCGGCGATGTGGAAAAGGGGCAACGGCGCGTAATAGACGTCGCGAGGCTCGATCTCGAGCATATCGATGACGCCGCGCGCATATTCGTAGGCGTGCCCGTGGGTGACGATGACACCCTTCGATGGCCCGGTCGTGCCGGAAGTGTACATTATTGCCGCGTGGTCCCAGGGCGAAAGCGGAGCCGCGTCGTAGCGATCGTTCGTGTCGAGGATGTCGGAAAACGGCGCCATCCGCGCATGCGCAAGCGGTGGTGCAGCATCGGCGCCGCTTGAAGCGCTGCGTGCGACGATCGTCGTGATTGCGCTAAGCTCGGGGGCAATTTCTGCAAAACGGGAGAGGTAAGTCTCCTCGGCGATCACGATCCGCGCCAGCGAATCCTTCATGACCCGCGCGAGGAGTTGGCCCTTGTAGCCGCAATTTATCGAGACCTCGATCGCCCCGAGTTTGCCGAGCGCGCACCAGAGTGCGATGAAATCGATCGAATTGTCGAGCATCAGGAGCACGGTGTCGCCCCGCCCGACGCCCAGCCGGGCGAGGCCATTGGCAAGTCGGTTCGCCAGCCGGTCGACCTCTCGGTAGCTGAATGCCCTCTCCTCGCCAACGACCCACGGCTTGTCCGCGCTGTCGGACAATCGCCGGGCCAGGACGTGGTAGAGCGTCGTCTCCGCCGTGCCGACATCGGGAATGGCGATGGCACGCTCGTTCATGGCGGCGGGCTCCAGCCTCTACCGAGCAGCGTCAGGGCTGCTCTCCCTGACGCGTGGCAACCAATGCCCTTACAGGTTTGACCGTAAGCCGCCCTTTGCCAAGAGGGCAACAGAATCGTGAACGTGCTATTTTCGCCAAGCGGATTGGTTCCAACACCTGCTTTGCTCTTCGCTGGAGAGTGCCGGATGATCACGCTCTATTCCTATCCTGAGCTGTTTGGGGTCGCGGACAACAATCCCTACGGCCTGAAGATTTTCGCGTTTCTGAAACTCTGCAAGCTCGCCTTTCGCCACGAACATATCCTGGATCCGAAGTCGGCGCCGCGCGGCCAGCTGCCCTACATCGTCGACGAGGACGACGCGGTCGGCGACAGCGACACGATCATCGCGCATCTGATCGCGAAGTACGGCTTGACGATAGACGCCCGCTTGACACCGTCGCAACGGGACGCCGATCTCCTGATAAGAAGGACGCTCGACGACCTCTATTGGGTGATGTCGTATTCGCGCTGGCGCGATCCGCGGTTCTGGCCGCTGTTCAGGGATGCGTTGCTCGGCACCCATTCCGAAATCACGATCGAGGCATTGGAGCGTGCACAGAAATACAACTTCGAGAGGTACCATTATCAAGGGATCGGGCGTTACGAGCCCAATGAGGCCTATGCGAGAGGTCTTGCCGACTTGCATGTACTGGCAAGTTTGATTGGCGCTGGCGGCTATCTTTACGGATCTGAGCCGAGCAGCGGCGATGCCGGATTATACGGCTTCATCGCCAACATACATTTCTACGACATCGACACACCGCTCAAGGAATTCGTCACAGCGCATCCAAACCTCGTGCGGCATTGCGAAGCGGTACATGGTTTGGTGACCCGCTGACCCCCGCCTCCTTCGGGGTCCTCGTGGCGACGTTTGCGAATTTGCGGCGCACCTTCATCAAACCATTGGGGATGTCCGTCCTTCATTTCTTATCGGGCGAAAAACGGCCCCTGGGAGATAATCGCTAAGGCAGTCCACCGGCAGGTCACGGAGGTGCCGCGGCCATGCCACCCCGCCCTCAACTCGTGGAACAGCCGACTTGCGCGCCCTAACATCGAGGAATAAGACGCTTTGAAGCCTTCCCTACCGCCGACCCGGTAACCATATGAATAAAGTGAGCTCGGTCCCATTGAAGGACCGACGGGAAAAATGCATCAACGGAGGCGTCAATGGCCGTCAATCTACAGCTTGAGCGGCTCTACGAGCGCATCGAACTCGGGCGTGGGGCAGGCAGTATCAGGGGCGGAACTCTTTGCATAATGTCGTTTGTCGCCTACTTGGCCGGAGAGCGCCATACCGACCGCCCGAGAACGGCGTCGCCTCTTGTCCGGACATTCGCCATCCAGTTGAACGACGGCGCGGTTGACGCCTGGCGGCAGGAACTGAAGCCATTTGCGCCGAAAATCATCGGAACGAACGACGGCCGCGAGCAGGAACGCGCCGACATCTTGTTCAAAGCGGTCATCCAGGAAATCCTGCCGAGGGCCCAGGCTGAATTCGGCCCTGAGGGCCGGGCGAACTGCTGGAGCCACACCCTCGAATTTACCGCCCCCTACGGTCCAGGCGCGCTCGTGGACCCGCGCGAGGCGCACGCCATCCTGGCGGCAAATATCAGGCAAGCGCATACCAAGATGTCCTATCTGACCATGGCGACATTGGTGGGAAATATTCTTCCAATCCTGTCGCGATGCAGCCAGAGCCGGACGTCAAAACGGTGGTTTTGGCTGAAGGGCCTCGAGATCCTGGATCGGATGTGCGACGTGGGCGCTGAGGATCGGGTCGCCGCGGTCTCCTCCGTGCGCATCGAGCAGCTAGAGGAGCATCTCGACAGACGCCTTAAAGCCAAGGCGGAAGCCCACGTTCACGTTGAGGACGGCTCGAAGGCGAAGGGCGCTATCTCGCGGTTGTACAAGGCGGTCCTGCACTACGTCGCCTGAACCACACCGACGTCCCGGGCGCAGCCCCAGGCTATCGAAGGGCGCAATGCGCGGTACCTTTCACGCTTTTCGGCGCGGGAGGTCAGGCGAGCGATGCACGCTTCAATTCGGCGGGTTTCCCGCGCCACGACGTTCACCGAGTTAGCGCGGGATCGTATAGACCACCCCCTTGGAGGCTCTGTGCGGAAGATTGAAGTGGGACAGCACTACAAAAAAACCGGAGCCTCCTGGACTGTGTGGGTAGTGGTGGAGGAGTTCGTGGATCGAGACAGGCTCCGGCATTTTCGCCTTCGAGATGTCAAAGACCCGACGAACACGAAACTGGTTTCAGAGCACGCCCTTGCGAACGCAAGGCTCTACGAACCGGTGGCGTGACGGTGCGGCCCTGGTCAACCCAGGGCACGCAGCCGTTCCTTCCCCTCCGCGACGCTCCCGATATTTTTCGTCTGAACGCCACCGGAAAAGTCGAGCTCGGCCGTACCATTCTCTGCGACGTCAAAAGACGCCGCGAACCTCTTTGAACCCCAAAATTCGCCCCGCCTCTGAACCCCTCTGCGGCGGGGCTTCTTTTGGCGAACAGATTCATGCGGTCATACACGCAAAAGGTGAGTTCATGATTTTCAATGCAAAGGCGCTTGATTGTCGCCGTTTTGAGGGACGAGGCAGGGTTGCCGCGGCGGTCACTCGCCATCGATTGGAACCCCATGGTTGAGCCGCCCATTCCCACTGCAGTCCGTTTTCGCACGGCCGCACCCCATTATCTCAAGGGACGGCCACCCTATTCGCCGCGTCTGATCGAGCGAGTTGCACGCATTTGCGGCTTAAACAAGGCGCACCGGGTCATGGACCTCGGCTGCGGGCCGGGTCAGCTCGCTGTTGCTCTTTCGCCATATGTCGGGGAGGTCGTGGCGCTCGATCCCGAGCCGTCGATGCTCAGGGTTGCCGCCGATCATGCCGCGCAGGCGGGTGCCGCGATTCGTTTCGTCGAAGGCAGTTCCAACGATCTCGGTCCGGAACTCGGCACCTTCCGTATGGTCGCCATCGGCCGGGCCTTTCACTGGATGGATCGGGAACGCACCCTCGCTCGGCTCGACGACCGGTTAGAGGACGACGGCGCGGTGGCTCTCTTCCGCGACCGCTATCCCGATGTTCCCGATAATGCCTGGCGGCAGCCCTATAAGGACATTCTCGAAGAATTCGCCGCGGGCGATACACCGCGAATACGCCATCGTCCGCCCGAATTTCCAGCACATGAGGCGGTCCTGCTTGCGTCCACCTTTTGCCGCCTGGAGCGGGTTGCGGCGATCGATCGGCAAAGCACCTCTATCGAAGCCTTCGTAGATCGGGCTTTTTCAATGTCCAGTACCGCACCCGGCAGGCTCGGCGCGCGTGCCGAGTTGCTGGCGAGCCAGGTGCGCGAACTCATGGCGACTTATGCGGTCGACGGCTCCGTGAGCGAAGTCGTCGAAACAGAGGCTTTGATCGCACACCGAGGGTTGGATTGCGCTCCCTGAGGATCGAATCCCCACTTCCCTTTTGCCCCCGGGAGCGTTCCGCCATGTCCAAGCGGGATCGATTCTTGCGGCGGCGCAAGCGCGGTTGCCCACAAATCCTGCAATTATTGCTTCAGCGATCGAGCAGGCTGTCGCAGTTGTGACGATGGGCGAGGAGGCAGTTTTCGATCTGGGTTTCTTCGATCAAGCGGAAGACGACGTAAATGCCGAGAATCGCGACGACGACAACGATAACGAAAGAGGCCCAAAACGACGTTCTGTTGTTATATCGGCGTTCTTTCTCGCGGACCCGATCGTCTCGCGCGAGGCGTGCTGCTTCTTCGTCGATCTTGATCGCAGCGTCGATTTCCGCCTGCCGCGCCGCCCATTTCGACGCAGCCGGTCGCGCCTTGAGTAGCGGATGAAGTTCCCCCAGGCGATCGATCCAGTCTTTGTGCGTTGGCGTCGTCATGAAACGGCACGACCCGGGTGACCGAAAACCGTCTACATCCACGGTCGCACGGCTAGAACCACCGCAAAATTGTACGCACGCGACTGGCTAACCCTGCGTCGATCCCGAAGTTTCGCGCAGAATATCATTCGAAGTGAAGCGCTAAATCGTCATACGGTGAAATCGATTTCGTCGTCGCCCGGCACCGGCTTCGCAACGCCATCGGCATCTCCCGGTCCCGCATGCCGCCCGTCGGCCTGAAATTTCCGGCGATTCAACCTTTGTGCGCGCTGCTGCCGCGCTGTTCGGATCAACTCTTGCGTGGCCAGCTCGACCTCAAAGGCCGTTTTGAGAGGCTTTGGCGGAGGCGCCGGCGGGGCCGGCGGCAGAGGTGGTAGAAAATGGATCTTCATGTTCAGTCCGTCCAGCGCGCGACCGGTGCGGCCCGATAGCCGTTAAGCCGTTACCGCCGCGCATCGAGCTCGCGCAAAACTCCCGGTGCAAAAGAATGCCGACACGCATCGAAGCAAAATCGAGGCCATCGAAATGTCCTGGAATTTCCGGCCCTTGTCCGGCGCGCGGCTAGCACCCTGTCGGCATTATTCACCCTCGGGCAAAAGTTGCCGGGTGCACGCCGCCCTGCAGCCGCAGCCTCGTGTGGCTTTGAACCCGAAATTCGCTCACGGTGTCGCACCCAGATGTGGCGAATTTCGGATTTGCCACACTAGTTCTGGTCGTATTTGAGCGCTTCGCGAAGCTGGCCGATTGCGGCGTCGCACTCCTTTAGGGCGGCTTCCCGATGTCCTCCAAAGTCGTGCGCCGCATTCTGCATGTATTGTTTGGCCTTCTCGAGTGCCGTGATCGCCCTGCGGATTTCGGGGTGATGCTCCTGCGCTTCAGCAAGCCCGGCAGCGATCGTCAATCCCCCAAGTACCACCGTTCCTGCGGTGACGAGCGTTCCACGACGGGTCATTTTCATGCGGTGATTCTCCTCGGTTGCGGCGAACACTGCCAAGAATTTCGTGCATTGCGAAGGCTTATACGCGAAAGGCGCATCGGACCTGCGCAGGACTGGCCAAATTCGTCCGTACATTCTTCTGGCTGACAAGCGCTCGTGTTTCAGGAGGAGCGTCATGGCGTCGCTTGGCGCGCGGATGCGCCCTTGGCCTTTGGGCTGGGCGGTTCGTTTTGCAATGGCGCTTGGAGCCGGATCCGCAGAGGCTCGCGCGTTCGTCTCGGGCGTCGCCTGCCTTCGGCCGAACGGAACCTGGGCACTTACCCAATAGCGTTTACGTGGATACTGGGGGGGGTTCATGACTGGCGTTTTATTTTGAGCCGCGCCACGTGCGCGATCGACGAGGCGGTGGGGATAACGGGACTTTCAATTCGGGCGACATCGGTCACGGGGGAGATGGAGATGAATAGAACATTCGTTAACCGTAAATTCGTTTTGGTCGGCGTGGCGGCTGCAGTCCTGGCGATCGGGTCGGCTTTGGCTCAATCGACCGGCCCGGCGGGGCGACGGTCAGTGCCTCGTCTATCCCCGGAGCAAAAATGCACGGAGCGATACGCTCATGTCGTCGGTCATTTGGCCTATTTAGGGGCAAGGCTGGAACTCACCGCCGAACAGCAGCCGCTTTGGGATAAATGGTCCCAGGCGATGACGGCAGGTGCTGCAAAGAATCGTGACGTCTGTCGGCAAGATGCTTCGACTGCCGGCCAGCCTCGGACGGCTGTCGACCGGCTGGCGCACTACGAGCAAGTTCTCGCGACAAAGGCTGAAAGCCTTAAAGCGGCCCAGCCCGCGCTCGAGACCCTCTATAAGTCGCTTACACCCGAACAGAAGGCGGTACTCGACCGTCCTATGGGAGGACGGAGGCATGGCCGGTGGGGTGGAGGCGGCCGTGGCGGTGAAAACAACCAAAATAGACAATAGGGAAGCGTGAATCGGTCCATCTAATCGAGCTTGGGCGAGATTTGTCAGTCGCACGGCCTTGCGTCGACGCAGTCAGTCGTTGACCCGCTTCGGAACGTATGGTAGCGAGCGGCAAGCCGCGAGATTTAGCAGAAGGTTCCTTCACATGTCCGTGAAGCGCATTCTCTTGGTTTTCGCTTTTCTTGCCGTTACCGGTTGCACCTCCGTCGAGCCGGATAAACCAATTCAAGCGTCGTCGAAGGCGGTGGGCGCAGGCTCTCCCGACCAAGCGGACGATGGCGATTGCATGGCCGAACTTTATGCTTATACCAGCGTGCTGACCCTTGCGCGCAAAATGGGCCCCAATCGCGATGTATACGACGATGCGCTCGGCGACCTCCGGGATCAGCTCGTCGATTGCCTGACCGATCCACCCCCCGATCTCTATCAGGTGCGCAAACGCGGCAACAATAACACGGCCGAACGCCCCCTATAGCCCGCGGCACACGGGCTAGTGTGGCGAAACCGAAATTCGTCACATTTGGGTGCCTGACCGTGAGCGAGTTTCGGACTCAAGACACGGTAGTGCGTTGTGTCCGGCAATTGATTCCGGACATCTCCGCTCATCAAGCTCCGGGCGTTGAAAGGCCTGGATGCCCGGGTCAAGCCCGGGCATGACGAAGGGAGACGTCTTGTGCGATTCTAGTCAGATTTTGGCGTATCGGCAGCGATTAAGCGCTCTGCGCAAAATACCTCAAAACCGTCATGCCCGGGCTTGACCCGGGCATCCACGTACATCCGCACCAGCCTAATGTGGTATTCGCATTTGAAGTTCCTAGACGCGGCCGCCACCAAAATCATAGGAACTTCAGATCCACCACACTAGCGATCCAAATCGACCTTCGGCCCCCGCCGGCAGGCGAGTCGGTCACGTCTCAGCGAAAGCAAATCGGAGACTGCGCGGACGATTGCCGCGGATCTGCCGAAGGGTCTAAGCTCTTCGATCGATCGTATTACAGGAGACGCCGCGGTGGCCCTCCGTCTCAAGGTGAACGGCCAGGATCGCGAAGTCGACGTCGATCCGAGCACGCCACTCCTCTGGGTTCTGCGCGACACGCTCGGAATGACGGGAACCAAATTCGGCTGCGGCGTCGCCTATTGCGGTGCGTGCACCGTTCACATAGACGGGGAAGCGACGCGGGCATGCGTCACACCCGTTTCCTCGATCGAAGGCAAATCGATCACGACGATCGAAGGGCTCTCGCCAGACGGCTCGCACCCCGTGCAGGCCGCGTGGATCGCGGAGGACGTACCCCAATGCGGCTACTGCCAGCCGGGCATGATCATGGCGGCTGCAGCACTGCTCTCGAAGTCGCCAAGACCGAGCGACGCGGAAATCGACGACGCGATCACCAATGTGTGCCGCTGCGGCACATATAACCGCATCCGCCGCGCGATCAAGCGCGCCTCGGGCGTCTGAGCGCGCACGCATTGCCATGACCGACGCGACAACCCTTTCCCGCCGCCGGTTTTTGAAGTCGACCGCCGCCGCGGGTGGGCTCATTCTCGGCTGTCGGGTCGCTTTCGGCTGGCGCGGGGCAATGGCCGCGGAGGGAACGGAAACCTCGATGAATGCCTGGCTAAGGATTGCGCCCGACGATACGGTTACGATACTCGTGGCGCATTCGGAGATGGGCCAGGGGGTTCTGACGTCCCTGCCCATGCTGATCGCCGAGGAACTCGAAGTCGACTGGCGCAAAGTGCGCACCGAAATGGCGCCAGTCGACCCGGTCTACACGGACCGCGCTCTGGGCTCGCAAGGAACCGGCGGCAGCACGAGCGTATCCGACTCCTTCGACGGTTTGCGGCTGGCGGGCGCTCAAGCGCGCGAGATGCTCCGCGCTGCCGCCGCGTCGCGCTGGCGTGCGCCGATTGGCGAATGCGTAGCCCGAAACGGCCAGATCGCGCATACGCCAACCGGGCGGGGGCTCCAGTACGGCGCGCTTGCGGAAGCCGCGGCGAAACTCGAACCGCCCGGGCACATCGCGCTCAAGAGTCCGAGGGACTGGACCCTGCTCGGCAAGTCCAGCCCTCGCCTCGACACACCGCCCAAGGTGACGGGTGCTGCGACTTTTGGCGTCGACGTGAAAGTGCCCGACATGCTCGTCGGAACCGTCGCGGCTTGCCCTTATTTCGGCGGCAAGCTCAAATCAATCGATGAAAAGCCCGCTCTCGCAGTTCGCGGTGTCCATTCCGTCGTCAAGCTCGACGCCGCAGTGATCGTGCTCGCCGACGGCTATTGGCCGGCGCGCAAGGCAATCGATTTGCTTAGCCCGCAATGGGATCGCAGCGCCCTGACGGATATGTCGAGCGAGCGCATCGGCGCCAATCTCCGCGCGCTGCTCGATGGAGATGGGGCGGTCGCTCACAGCTCCGGCAGCGTGCGCGCCGCCATGCAGGCGGCGGCGCAAAAGGTCGAGGCCGTCTACGAGGTGCCCTACCTCGCGCACGCGACGATGGAACCGATGAACGCGACCGTGCGCCTTGGATCGGATGGCGCCGACGTTTGGGCGCCGACGCAGTTCCAAAGTGCGACGCGAGACTCCGTGGCCGGTTTGTTCGGCCTTGAGCCTGCACGGGTCCGCGTGCATACGACGTTCCTAGGCGGCGGCTTCGGCCGCCGTTCGGAGGTCGATTTCGTCCTCTACGCCGCGCACGCCGCGAAGGCCAGCGGGCGACCGGTCAAATTGATCTGGTCGCGCGAGGAGGACATGCAGCACGATTTCTATCGCCCGACGGCGATGGCGCGCCTTCGCGCGGGACTCGATGACGCCGCTCGCCCGATTGCGTTCGAGGCGAAGCTGGCGCTTCAGTCGATCCTTTCCCGGGTGTTTCCGGGGGCCGTGAGTGGAGGCGTCGACCCCGTCGCGATCGACGGCATCGCCAGCATGCCATACGCGGTGCCCAATCGCCTCGTCGAATACGCTATGGCGCGGGAGGGAGCGCCCGTCGGGTACTGGCGCTCGGTCGGAAATAGCCACAATGCCTTTTTCGTCGAATGCTTCGTCGACGAGCTTGCGCACGCGGCAGGACGCGACCCCATCGAATTTCGACGCGCACTGCTCGCGGATTCGCCTCGCCATCGCGCCGTTCTCGACAAGGCGGCATCGGCGGCCGGATGGGGGAAAGCGCTCCCTCAGGGACGGTTTCAGGGTGTCGCGATCCATGAGGAGGCGGGCACGATCGTAGCACAAATCGCCGAGATATCCGTCGAACAGGGTAAGATGCTTCGCGTTCACAAAGTGACGTGCGCGCTCGACTGCGGGGTTGCGATCAACCCGAGCACAATCGAGGCACAGATGGAGAGCGGAATCGTTTTCGGCCTGACGGCGGCACTCTATGGCGAAATCACGCTCGAAGGCGGCCGCGTCGTGCAATCCAATTTCGACAGCTATGAAATGCTGAAGCTGGCCCAGATGCCGGCGGTCGATGTCCATATCGTCGAGAGTGGTGCCGAGATCGGCGGCATCGGAGAACCGGGCACGCCGCCGATTGCACCGGCGGTGACGAACGCGATTTTCGCGGCGACCGGCAAGCGCATTCGCCAGCTTCCCCTGGCCAAGAGCGGAATCGCGGGAGCCTAAAACTTGGCCGGAGAAGATTGAACCACCCTTCCCCCCTTCGATGAAGTGGAAGGCGCGCTTGCCAGACGCGGCGGGTTACTTTATTTCTCTCCGCCGGCCCTGTTCGGCCGGGCTCACCGCGGGCCTCGCGAATTTTGGATATGCGAGTGTCCGATCGGGTTTAGAATGAAAGAATAACCAGATTGCTGCCGCCGTAGCTCAGTGGTAGAGCACGTCCTTGGTAAGGACGGGGTCGAGTGTTCAATTCACTCCGGCGGCACCATCAAAATCATTCGCCAGGCGCCAAGAATCCCTCATTCGGTCAAAAGGGGCTTTCCAATAGGCTACGATGCAAGCCACGGCAGACGGTTGCTAGCTCGCGAGGACATGCCATGAAGATGCTACATAACGCGCGGGGAACGACCTTTGAAGACTTGGCCCCGGGTTCTGTCTTTCGCTTTCCATTCGAGGGCCGATTCATTACCGCGCTGAAGATGAGAGACCCCAAAGACGGCAGTGGTTGTGCCCTTGTGCTTATCTCGAATCAGAAAAACTGGCCCCGCTTTCACATCTTCATTCCGAAAATCGCACTGGACAGGCCGGAAGTCGTCGAACTGCTCGATGTTTCCGTCAAGCCCGTCGGCGATGCTGTTCCTGGACCTGGACCTGGGAGCGTTACGGAGCCCGGCGGGATCGAGCTTAGGGAAAATAAATTCTTTTTGGTGATTCCGACACCTAAAGGCCAAAGCCGGCGCGTCAACCTCGAGTCAGGCGACATTGTGCTCGATGTGCCGGGCACCGTGTTGGAGATACATCGCGAGTGGGAACTCGTGCAGACGATCAACGGAGAGACCGTGAGCTTGTATCAGCATATGGCGCTGCACGCTGAATGACGTCGTCTCGCGGCCGCGACGCGCCAACGCCTCGTGCGCCAGGAGCCCGGCACCATGAGCGAAACGCGACACGGGATCAAGATCAACCGCGCACCGGTGCTCACCCTTTGGGCGGCTGTCGTCGCCGAGCGTCTCGGCTTCGATTGGGACGAGGCCCTTACCCTCGGACGGGCCGTGGCCGGCCTCAACGCACATTCCAAGGGCGTGCGGTTGGGGCTTTTCACGCCGACGCCGAAGGACGTCAAGGAGGCGAAGCGCAAGGCGGCCCCCGGCAAGGAGCTGCACATCGATCTCCTCGGGCGTGCGGTGCCTGCCGCACACACGCCCGACGGAATTCGCGCGCTAAGCAAGGACCGGCCGACTTCGCCGGCAAGCGTGGAACGCTATCTCGAGAGCAAGTTCGGCGAAGCCTACGCCGAGGCCCGCGATGCCATGCGGAAACTCGCGAAATCCATACCGCCCGGCCGCCTCGCCACGGACGCCTTCCGCCTTTATGAAAAATTCAGGCCGAGCGTTCCGGCCGGCGTAACCGGTTGGGGTGCCGCCGGCCACCTCGATCTCGACGCGATCAGGCGATTGGCCGAGCGTAACAAGGACGACTGACCGTAGGGCGCGCCGGCCGCACGGTCATCCACCTTCGCTCGACACGCTCCCCATCGGGTTGCCTATCGCGTCGATAGGGGGCAGCATGAGCGGGCCAATGGATTTTCGACGGAGGGGGATGGTCATGACCGACATTCGTCGCGGCAGGTGCCTCTGCGGCGCGGTTCGCTTCGGCGCGCAAGGCAAGCCGGATTGGGTCGCGATCTGTCATTGCGAGAGTTGCCGCCGCGCCACGGGGGGATTCGTGGCCGCGGTCGCGGGTTACCCGCGCGAGCGCGTGCAATTCGAAGGCGAGCCGCGTCAGATCTACCAATCCTCGCCCGGCGTGCATCGCGGATTCTGCGCAAAATGCGGGAGCAGCCTGAGCTACGAAGGCGAGCGCTGGCCCGGCGATGTTCATCTTCACGTCGCCGCGTTCGAAAGCCCCGAGGATTTCCAGCCCCAGGTCCACGTGTTCGCGACCGAGTGCGTGAACTGGCTCAAGATCCGCGACGGTCTTCCCCGCTTCCGTACCTTCCCAAGCGAAGGAACGTTGCTGCCCCCAACTTCCGAGACTTAGCGTGGTGGATTTGAAGTTCCTGTAATTTTGGTTGCCCGCCATCTGGGCCGGCCCTAATCGGTCTTCCACTTGATGGAGCAACCGGTCGACGGAATTTGCAGAGCGGGTGCGGCACCGTTCCCGGCGATCGCCCGCATCGCCTCGACCAGCTCCCGGCGCGCGCCCGCCGGCGGTGGATCGATGCGGCCCTCATCCAAGCGTCCGCGGTATTTGAGCTTGCGCCCGGCGTCGTACCCGAAGAAATCGGGCGTGCACACGGCGCCATAAGCCCGCGCCGCCGATTGGTCCTCATCGTGAAGGTATGGAAATGTGAAGCGGTGGGCCCGCGCGAAGCGCTTCATATTGTCGAAGGAATCGTCGGGGTAGGCGGCCGCATCGTTCGAGCAGATTGCGGCAAAGCCGATGCCCTCCGCCATGAGAACGCTTGCATCCGCGACCAAGCGGTCGATCACCGCCTTCACATAGGGGCAGTGATTGCAAATGAAGACGATCACCGTACCTTTTTCGCCCGCGACATCGCTCAGCGCATAGGTTCTGCCGTCCGTGGCGGGAAGGCGAAACGCGGCAGCGGGCGAGCCAAGTTCGACGCTTGCGGATGATGCGGCCATGGCGGCTCCCTCCTATGATATCCAGCCACGCCCGAGCCTGGCCGGCGGCGATTTCAACCGCGATAGCGCGGCTCGGGTATTCCCTTGACCCCCGGCCTTACGGCGAAGAGGCTGCCGGCGAGGGGCTGGTCCGTAAGATCGGCCGCCGGCGGCCGGATCGAAGTGACGTAGATCGTGTCCAGCTCCCGCCCTCCGAAGGCCGGCATGCTCGGCTTCGCGATCGGCAGCGGGATACGAAGATCGATCTTGCCCGCCGGCGTGAATCGCACAAGCTCCCATCCGTCGTTACCGGCCATCCAGTAGCAGCCATCGGCGTCGCAGCACCCCCCGTCCGGCCGTCCGGGCATTCCGCGTGTGTCGACGAACACCCGGCGGTTGGCAATTCTGCCCTCGGCAACGTCGAAATCCCAGGCCCAGATCGTTCGCACCGAAACATGGGAGTCGGAGTGGTAGAGGGTGCGGCCGTCGGGGCTGAATGCGAGGCCGTTCGACACCACCAAGCCGTCCACGACAGCCTCGCAGCGCCCATCCGGATCGAGGCGATAGAGTGCGCCCTCCTTGCGCCGGGGGTCGGACGGATCGCGCATCGTGCCGACCCAAAATCGGCCCGCGGGATCGCAGCGCCCGTCGTTCATACGGTTGTCCGGCTTATCCCGCTCGGGGCTGGCGACGGGCCGCATGCCGCTGCTCGACGGGTCGAAGCGATAGATTCCCGACTTCAACGCGACCAGGATCCCGTCGTCTTCGCAGAGGGCGAAGGAGCCAATGGGCTCGCCAAGCTGCCACGCACGATTTTCCCCGCTCGCCGGATCGAAGCGATTGAGCTTGCCCTCATAGATGTCGACCCAATAGAGCGTTTGACTGCGCCCGCACCAAACCGGGCACTCGCCGAGTGCCGCCCTGATATCGAGCACGCACTCGACCGGATATTGCGCCATCGAATCCCCTGCTGTGCTTTCGAGCCTTGCGGTTGAGCCGGACTCCCGTCGTCAGTTGAGAAGTTTCCCGCTACCGGAGTCGAACAAATTGGCCTTTGCGACCTTCGGCCGAAGATGAATGATCTCGCCCGGCTTGAAGTCGTAGCGCTCCGCGAACACGGCGCAGACTTGGACGCCCGCGAGCTTGCCGTATATGTACGTCTCGGCACCCGTTGGCTCGACGACGGCCACCTCGGCCGGAATGCCCTCCCCTTCGGCGACCACGTCGAGATGTTCGGGTCGCGCGCCATAGACGACCTCTTCGCCGTTGCGGGCCGCGACATCGGCGCTGGCGGGAACGCGCACGCCATCCGCTGCCTCGACCCAGGCCTGCCCGCCCTCGCGACGAAACGTCCCCTTGATGAAGTTCATCGCCGGCGATCCTATGAACCCCGCGACAAAGAGATTGGCGGGCTTGTCGTAAAGCTCGAGCGGGGTTCCGATTTGCTCGACGCGACCGTCATGCATCACGACGATCCGGTCGGCCATGGTCATGGCCTCGACCTGATCGTGGGTGACGTAGATCGACGTGGTCCGAAGCCGCTGATGGAGTGCTTTGACCTCGACGCGCATTTGGACGCGGAGTTTTGCATCGAGATTCGAGAGCGGTTCGTCGAACAGAAAGGCCTGTGGATCGCGCACGATGGCCCGCCCCATGGCGACGCGCTGGCGCTGGCCGCCTGAAAGTTGGCGCGGAAAGCGATCGAGATAACCCATCAGCTCGAGAATGCCCGTCGCCTGATTGACCCGGCTCGTGATCGTTCCCGGATTGGCGCGGCGCATTTTCAAGCTGAAGGCCATGTTTTCCCACACCGTCATGTGGGGATAGAGCGCGTAATTCTGGAACACCATGGCGATATCGCGATCCTTGGGCGGCAGGTCGTTCACGACCTTGTCGCCGATCGCGATCTCGCCGTCGGTGATCTGCTCCAGACCCGCGATCATGCGGAGGAGGGTCGTCTTTCCGCAACCCGACGGGCCGACGAGCACCACGAATTCCTCGTTCGCGATGGAAATGTCGACGCCATGAATGACTTCGACATTGCCGAAGGTTTTCGTCACACCATTGATCTCGACCGATGCCATATCGCTTTCTCCGAAATACCCCCAAACTTCCCGGGGCCACGACGGGGGCCGGTCCGCATTCCGACCCTTGGACCCAATCCATTTCTATCGCTCTCAGCCCTTTAACCCAGTCAATGCCATGCTATCGACAATGCGCCGGCGCAGAAGGAGAAAGACGACCAGCATGGGCAGGACGCTGATCACCGATCCCGCCATGAGCTTGCCGTAGTCGGCGCTGAATTTGAACTGGAACGCGGTCAAGCCCACTTCCATGTTGAAATAGAGCTGGTTGTTCACGACGAGGAGGGGCCAGATGAACGCACCCCAAGCCTGGATGAACGCGAATATCCCGATGGCACTCAACGCCGGTCCCGAGAGCGGGGTAATCACGCGACCGAGAATCCACCATTCCGACGCACCGTCGACGCGCGCCGCCTCGAGCAGCTCGGTCGGTACCGCCGATGATACGTGCTGGCGGAGCAGGAAGATGCCGAAGCTCATGATCAGGTAGGGCAGGATGAAGCCCTGATAGGTATTTATCCAGCCGATCGGGATGAGCTGGATATAAAGCGGCACCATGTAGCTCTCGGACGGCACGATCGCCGTTGCAATGATGAGCATGAAGAGGAACGTTCGACCCGGGAAACGGTACTTGGCGAAGACGGCCCCCGCCAGCACGGAGGTCACGGCCACGCTTAACGTGGCGACGGAGGAAACGCCCAAGCTGTTCAGGAAGAACCGCCCGAAGGGGGCCACGACGAACATGCCGGTATAATTGTCGAGCGTGGGCGCTTGCGGCAAAAGCTGCGGCGGCCAGACCGCAATCTCCGTCGGCGGCTTGAACGAAGTCGCCAGCATCCACAGCATCGGCAGCACCATGAAGAGGGCGCCGACGAGCAGCACGGCGTGCACGCACAGGACGAGTATCCGCATGCCGAGCGACGTTCGCATTGGCCGTTCCGATGAGCGTCTCGTCTTACACCTCCTGCGAACGGGCGAAGCGGAACTGGATCAACGTGAAGCCGAGCACGATGAGCGTCAGCGTCACGGCCTCGGCGGAGGCATAGCCCATTTTGAAATACTGAAAGGCGTTCTGATAGATATCGAAGACGAGAACCCTCACCGCGTGGCCGGGTGCGGCCTGCGAGCCGAGCGTCATCACATAGACTTGCGTGAACACGTTGAAGGCGTTGATCGTAGCGGTCACGAGAACGTAAAGCAGGATCGGCTTGAGCAGCGGAAAGGTCACGAAACGGAATCGTTGCCAGGCGGAAGCACCATCGAGATTGGCCGCTTCCATGTAAACCGCCGGAATATTGCGGATCCCGACCATGAACAGCACGAGGTTGTAGCCGAGCACCTTCCACACGCTCATGATGATGAGCGCCCAAAGGGCGATGTTCGGATCGGTGAGCCAGGCGATGGGGCTGATCCCGAAGAGCGAGAGCGCATAGTTCAGGATGCCGTAGTTGTAATCGTAGATCCATTTCCAGGCGATAGCCATCGGAACCAGCGGCGTGATCACCGGCAGGAAATAGACCGTCTGGTAAAACACGGACAAGCGGCTCTTGCGTGCGAGGAACACGGCGAGCGGCAGCGCCAGCAGCGTGCTGAGGACGACCGTCGAGATCGAATAGATGGCCGTATTCTTGAGCGCCACCAGAAAGTTCGGGTCTTCGAAGAGACGATAATAATTGGCAAGGCCGATGAAGGGCTTGCGCGCTCGAATGAGGTTCCAGTCGTAGAAGCTGAGGACGACGCTCCACACGATCGGATAGACCCGGGCGTAGGCGAATATGGCGAGAACCGGCGCCAAGGCGACATAGCAAAAGAGGATGGTGCGCCAGTTACCGCCGCGCGACAGGCGCCACACCCTCCTTCGCTTACCCTCGATGGCGTAGGCGGTCATGTTCGGACTCTCGGCCGACCCCTCTCGACCTGACTTATGTCAGGTTCCGGCGAGCGCGCTTACGTCGTTCCGTAGAGGTTGGCGTCCTTCAGAAGGTTGTCTGCCTCGACCGCCATCTCGTGGATCGTATCCGCGACCTTGGTCGGATTGCCGTTCAGGCTTGGATCGACGTAAGCCTTGACGAGCCGGTCCGCCATCTTGGTCTGAATCTCGTCCCACGGGCCGAGGATGGGTTCCACGTAATAATCCATGTCCTTGGGCGGCGAGACGAAAACGCCGAACTGCGGGACCTTGTCGAGGAGCGGCTTCCAGTCGACATCCTGCCGTTCGGAAACCCACCCCGTCATCGTGGTCAGGCGCAGTGAATTCTCTTGATTGGTCACATATTGGACGAACTCCCACGCCGCGTCCTTGTTGTTGCTCTTGCCGTTGACATAGATCGGCCAGGGCTGGAGCAACATCCGGTTCGGGCTCGAGGAGGTCCATTTCGGAATCGGCGCCGTAGCGTAATCGAGCGACGGATTCTTCTGCTGCACCTCGCCGATCACCCATGCTTCCCGGAACAGCATGGCGGTGGCGCCGGAGGCGAAGGCGTCCGCATCGTGCTGTACCTTCGGGTCGTCGATCTTATATTTTTGCACCGCATCGACGTAGAACTGGAGGGCACCACGGCCCTTGTCGTTATCGAAATTGTTGTGGTACTTGCCGCTCGCGGTTCTCTCGACGACGGACCCGCCGGCCCCTTCCAGCATATAGCGGAATTTCTCGGTGACGCCGCTGCCTTGGCCCGAGAGGCGCAGGCTGATGCCGCTGCGGGTCATTTTGCCCGAGGAATCCGTCTTGACGAGCTTTTGCGCCGCGGCGACGAGTTCCTCGAAGGTCGCCGGCGGATTGGCGATGCCGGCGTCCTTGAACATCGCCTTGTTGTAGAACATCGACGCCTTGCTGCCTTCCCAGATCGGCAGACCGTATGTCTTGCCGTTCACGGTGCAGAACTCGACCACGAACTTGTTCCACGCCCCGCTCTTGAGATACTTGTCGATGGCGGGCGGATTCGGTTCGATCAGGTTATTGTCGATGAAATTGTAGCTGATGTTGGTGCCGATATCGAAGATGTCGGGACCGGTACCGGTCGGCACGGAGGCCGATAATTTCTGCTCCGTTTCGCGCAGCGACGTTGTGAAAAACGTGAATTTGACGTTGGGATGCGTTTTGGCATAGTCCGCGGCGACCGCCTGGTAGAATGGCTGCACCTCCGGAAACCCGGTCCAAATGTCGAGCGTGACATCCGACGCGGCCTTAGCCCTACGTCCGTAACCGAGACCCCCGACGCCGACCAATCCCGCACTCGCGGCCATCTTGAGAACGGTGCGACGATTAAGCTTTTGACTGCTGGACTTTCCGATACCCATAGCCTCGTCCTCCCCGATTGAATGTGTGTTCTTGGATCGGTACCTCGTCACCTCGCCGGCTCCGCGAAGCGCCCCCGCGGCGGTTCTCCTTCCCTGCCACGTGAAAGTGGCCGCGCCGTTTACATTCGACTAATTTCCCGACGAGCCGCTTTGACCGCCCGGCGCCTCGACCGCATATTCAGTGCCTTCGGAACGGCGAATATCATCGGGCTTGCCATTCGGTATGTCAATCGACCCCCCGACCGACAGGCAGGCGAATTGCGCCCGACTTACGTTCCGACGATCAAGCCGCCATCCACGTAGATGGTGTGACCATTGATGTAGGACGCGGCGGCCGATGCAAGAAACACGGCGACGCCGCCGATCTCCTCGACCCGGCCCCAGCGCCCCAAGGGTGTGCGTTGCTTGACGAAAGCGTTGAAGGACTCATTCTCGAGAAGTGCCGTATTCATCTCGGTTGCGAAAAAGCCGGGGGCAATGGCATTGCAGGTAATGCCCTTGGGGCCCAGCTCGGCGGCAAGCGCCTTCGTGAGGGCAACCAGCCCGCCCTTGGAAGCGGCATAAGCTGAGATGGTGGGCCGTGCGATCGCCGGCCCGGCGACCGATGCGGTCAGGATGATGCGCCCGCTGCCGCGCTCCACCATCGACCGTGCCGCCTCACGCGCGAGCACGAAGCACGCCGTCAGGTTGGTGTCGATGATGCGGCGCCAATCCTCGGTTTCGAATTCCAAGAGCGGTCGCCGGTGCTGAATACCGGCATTGCCGACAAGGACATCGAGCCGGCCGTGGCGGGCGACGATATCGCCGATGGCCTTGGTCGCTGCCTTCTCGTCGGTAACGTCGAAGCACGCCGTATCGACCTCGTGCCCGGCCTGCCTCAGATCGGTCGCCACCTTGGCGAGATTTTCCGGTGTGCGCCCATTCACGATGACATGGCCACCGGCACGCGCCATCGCCGCCACCATGGCCTTGCCGAGGCCGCGTGTCCCGCCCGTCACGAGAATAACCTTTTCGCGGAGAGAGAAATTATCGTCATGCATAGCGCACCTCGGCTCGTTTCAAAATCGGACCGCGTGTCAAATCGACTTGAGGCCATCCATCGCCGCCCGAAAGGACGACGACAGCAAGATCACGTCCGTCGAATAGATGACGAAGCGAAAACCCTTTGCCATCCATCGGCGTGCCGCATCGACGGTCGTGACCAGGCAACCACCGGTCTTGCCGTGTGCCTTGCACGCGCCGATGACCCGATCGACCGCCGCGACGAATATTTCATGGTCATATTGACCGGGCACGCCGAGCGACACCGAGAGATCCATATGACCGACGAACGCCACGTCGACCCCCGGCGCCGAAGCGATCTCCTCAATGTGCTCGACCCCGCGCCCGGTCTCGATCTTCACCGCGATGAGCGTGCGCTCATCGGCAATTTTCATCGCCTCGGCGATATCGACGCCGGCGTAATCGTCATGGGCGATGCCGAACGCAACGCCGCGCACGCCGTTCGGCGGATAATGGCTGACGCGAACGATCGCCTCCGCCTGGGCGCGCGTCTCGACCACCGGGACCAGGAGGCCCATGGCGCCGCAATCGAGCGGGCGGACCAGGAGGTGATAATCGTGCCAGGGCACATTGACCATCGGCACGATACCGAGGCCGCGGCAAAGTGCTGTTTGTGCCTTGATTGTCGCGATGTCGAGGCACCCGGCTTCCTGGTCGTACATAATGAAGTCCGCACCGGCACCGGCGAAGATTTGCGGGAGCCCCGGGCTCGCGCATTCCATGATCATCGGCCCGAAAGCCGCTTCGCCGCGCATGAGCCGTTCGCGGACGGGATTGGTTCGCATGTCGGCCCTCCTCGCGGGTTTGTTGCATCGGACGGGTCGTCGCCTCGACAGGCGCTCTCATTTCAGGCGGATGCCAATGTGGCCGGTGGAAGCATGACTGATCACGGCGAAGCCTGTCGACTAATTTAGGAGGCAGTCGACGCAGCAGGCATCCAATAAGACCGCCATCGTCGTTACACCGCATAGGAGGTTTCGCGCATCCCCTATCGGGGGAGGTCGAAGAAAATCCTTGCTTTTTCTTCAGAGATATGTTCTTGATATGTTCCTTCGATTTCCCTCTCTTGTCGCACCTGCAAAAAGGCCCCAGATGAATGCCATCGGGGCCTTTGGAGCCGTCTCTCGCAAAACAGCCCGCTTTGCAGCGAGCCCAGCCACAAGGTAGCTATCATGAACTATGCACCTGAAGTCGCGACCCTTTTTGCGACGCTAAGTCAATCGGCCGGGCCGGATGTGGCCCAGGCGATCGAAACCCATGTCCAGAAGGCATCCGACCGCGAACTTTGCCGCATCAATCCGCTGGCATTCGCGACCAGTCATGGCCTCGATGCCGATCAGGTGATCGCGGCATTCCTTCATGCGGCGCATATCGGCATCTTCGAGCTTTCCTGGAACGTCTTTTGTCCGAGTTGCAGCGGGGTACTCGAGTCTACCGCTACCCTAAAGGCCATCAAGCGCGCTGAATATATGTGCGCCTTCTGCGATGCCAGCTACGAGCCGAAGCTCGATGAGGTCGTCGAAGTGACGTTCAGCGTCAGCCCGCGCGTGCGCCGGATTGCCGCTCATGATCCGCACTTGCTCCCCGTCTGGGAGTATTACCGGCAAATTTTCTGGAGTTCCGGCATCGATCTTCCCGACGACGCAAATTTCAGCAAGGTCATCGCCGAAGCCGTCCTGGATGCGGTCGAACTGCCGGCGGGCGGGAAGGCGATCCTGTCATTTCAACTGCCCGAGGCGCCGGTCATTTTGTGCGAACCGGTCGTGCACACAAGCCAATTCATCGCCGTCAAGGGGGATTTGGCCAAAGAGCGGCAGAATTTGAGCTACATCCTGACCAAGGAAATGGGACCCGTCGGTAAGGCGGAGCTTCATCCGGGCGCTGTCCGCATCGCAATCGAAAACCGGACCAACCAGCGCACGATTCCGACCGTGTGGATTGCCGGGGAGGCGCTGAACGCGCTCTTGTCGGCACGTCGGCCTTTCCTCACGGCGAAGCAACTTCTCACCAACCAGACTTTCCGCGACCTTTACCGGACCAACACCCTGGATGTCGATCAGCGGCTCAAGATCACGAGCCTCACCTTCCTTTTCACCGATTTGATGGACTCCACGGCACTCTACGATCGGGTCGGCGACCTCGCCGCATTCGATCTGGTGAACCAGCATTTCCGCGTCCTCAACGATATCGTCTCGAACGAGTCCGGAGCCGTCGTCAAAACGATCGGAGACGCGATGATGGCGACCTTCCCGACGCCCGACCGGGCCGTTACCGCGGCGTTGCGCATGCGCAACGAGATCCGCAAGCTCGATGAGGATTTATTGGTCAAGATCGGGATTCACGAGGGGCCCTGCCTTGCCGTCGTGCTCAACGAGCGCCAGGACTTCTTTGGGCAAACCGTCAATATCGCCTCGCGCGTCCAGGGGCTTGCCGATTCTCATGCCATTCTCGCCACCCAACCAGTGATCGAGAACGCCAAAGCGTCTCAGGTGCTCCGCACAAATGGGATCACCCCACTCGAGCAGAAGCGACCGCTGCGCGGCATCAGCGACCGGATACCGATCTACGAGATACCCTGATAGCCGCAACTTTTGGGACATGTGGCCTCCCTGCCGGCGCGGCACCGGCGGAGACCCTTAGGCGGGATTTTCTTGACCTGCTCGGCATCGATGCGCTCCATTACCGCGCAAGACAACGGGCCGTCGGCTCGCCTTTTTCAAGTTCTCATCCGGCGGAATCGGCGTCGGGCCAAGGAGAGGTGATCATGACTACGAACCACGAACTTTTGGAGCGGCGCAATAATGCGGTTCCGCGGGGTGTCGCAACGGCGACAGGCGTGTTCGCGGCGCGCGCGGAGAATGCCGAGGTTTGGGACGTCGAGGGTAAGCGCTACATCGACTTCGCAGGCGGCATTGCCGTGCTCAATACCGGGCACCGTCACCCGAAGGTCATGAACGCCATTCAAAAGCAGCTTGAGCGCTTCACGCACCCATGCTTTCAGGTCACCCCTTACGAGCCCTATATCGCGCTCGCGGAAAAATTGAACCGCTTGGCGCCCTGCAAAGGCCCGAACAAGACGATCTTCCTGACAACGGGTGCGGAGGCCATCGAGAACGCGATCAAGATCGCACGAGGTGCCACCAAACGTCCCGCCGTCATCTCCTTCGTCGGCGGCTTTCACGGCCGCACGCTCATGACAATGGCGCTTACCGGCAAGGTCGACCCCTACAAGAAAGGCTTCGGGCCGTTCCCGGGCGAGGTTTACCACCTCCCCTACCCCAACCGCTTCCATGACGTCTCAGCCGAGGACTCTTTGAGGGCGCTCGAGTTTCTCTTCAAGGCCGATGTGGAGCCGAGCCGCGTCGCGGCGATGCTAATCGAGCCCGTGCAGGGCGAAGGCGGCTTTTACATCGCACCCTTCGAGTTCCTTCGCGAGCTGCGGAAGGTCTGCGACCGGCACGGCATCCTGCTTGTCGCGGACGAAATCCAATGCGGCTTCGGCCGCACGGGCAAGATGTTCGCGATCGAGCATGCCGGCGTGCAAGCGGACCTCGTCACGATGGCCAAGAGCCTCGGCGGCGGCATGCCGCTCTCGGCGGTCACGGGCCGTGCCGAGATCATGGATGCGGTCGAGCCGGGCGGGCTCGGCGGCACCTACGCGGGAAATCCGGTTGCTTGTGCCGCGGCCCTCGCCGTTCTCGAGGTCTTCGAGGAGGAGAAACTACTCGAGCGCAGTACGAAGATCGGCGAGCGCGTCGTGCGACGGATGAACGAGCTTGCGGCGACCAACCGTTTCCCGTGCATCGGCGAAGTACGAGGCCTCGGCGGCATGGTCGCAATCGAGCTTGTCGAGGACCGCACGACGAAGACGCCCGCGGCGGCACTCACCAAACGCTGGGCGACGCAAAGCCTCAAGAACGGGCTTATCCTCCTGACGTGCGGCGTCTATGGAAACGTGGCCCGCGTTCTGGTGCCGCTCACCGCAAGCGACGCGATCGTTGAAGAGGGTCTCAAGATCATGGAGCGCTCCCTCGAGGAAGCCCTCGCCGCCTGAGCCTCTGCTTCTTTCCCGACCGCGCGCGGGTGAACGCTTCGTCGTTCCTTTCCGGGCAAGTGCATCGGCGCGCGGCCGCCGATGCCTGCCCGTGCGGGACATCACAGCATCGGCAAGCCCTGGCGGGCGCCACGCGGAAAAGCCCGGTCGATTTGCGCAATCTCGGCGGCGCTGAGCTTTAAGCCGTCGCCGCCCGCGTTCTCGACCACGTGCTCGACGCTGGCTGCCTTTGGAATCGCAAACGTTCCCTTATGGCGGATAAGAAAGGCGAGCGCCACCTGACGCGGGGTGGCGCCACGGGCGTTGGCGATTTCGGCGAGCACTTTGCCACCCGACGAGCGAGGGGCGGGAAAGTCTCCTTGGCCGAAGGGACTATAGGCGACGACGGCAACATCGTGCTTTTCGCACCACGGGATGACGCCGTGCTCGATCGCGCGCTCGCGCAAATGGTACAGCACCTGATTGCAGGCGACCTTCCCGGGGCCCGCGATCGCAAGCACCTCGTCGAGGTCGGAAACGTCGAAATTCGACACACCCCACGAGAGGACCTTGCCGTCGGCCTGCAAAGTCTCGAGTGCCGCGACGGTATCGGCAAGCGGATAGCTGCCCCGCCAATGGAGAAGGTAACAGTCGAGTCGGTCCGTCTTCAGTCGCTTCAGAGAGTTTTCGCAGGCCTCGATCGTGCCCTTGCGCGACGCGTTGCTTGGCAGAACCTTCGAGACGATGAACAACCCGTCGCGCCGGCCGGCGATGGCCTCGGCGACGATCTCCTCCGCCCGGCCAGAACCATACATTTCGGCCGTATCGATATGGGTCATGCCAAGATCGATTCCGCGGCGGAGCGCTGCAACGGCACTCGGACGGCGATCCCTTTCGATGTTCCAAGTCCCTTGGCCAACCGCGGCGACTTGCACGCCCGTGGCACCGAATTTCCGTTGTTGCATCGCGATACTCCCGTTCGCCGCGGGCTTGGGAGACACGGTAAAGATTGCAAGCCTCGCCCGAGCCCGAATCGTTATCTATCGCGTCTTGCGCGGAGATGCCAGGGTTGCACGGCCGGCTATGCCCTGGGATACCCGCGATCCCAATCATTCGCGGGCGAAGCTGCTTGCGACAAAGGCTCGAGGAAGGCCAAAATCGCGGCCCGAAGGCCGCCAAGTCGGGGCTGTCTGGAATTTTTACCGAAGAGTGCAACAGTGACGCAGTCCATCTCACGGCGGGGATTTATCGATCTGGTGGGGCGAATGGGGGGTGCCGCCGCGGTTTACGAGACCATGTCGGCAATGGGGCTGTTACGCGTGCCCGGGGCCTATGCGGGGCCACCGTCGCTAGCGCCGCATTCGGGACGCGGGACGCATGTGGCGATCCTGGGTGCTGGGCTTGCCGGAATGACGGCCGCCTACGAGCTGTCGCGCGCTGGTTACCGCTGCACCATTCTCGAGGCGCGGCACCGTGCGGGCGGTCGCACATGGACCCTCCGTCGGGGCGACCTGGTCGAGGAGGCCGACAGCCGACAACGATGCGGGTTTTCGCCAGGCGAAGAGATGTACCTCAACCCCGGCCCCGCGCGGATTCCGCAACATCACCAAGCATTGCTCGGCTATTGCCGACATTTTGGCGTCGCCCTCGAGGCGATGGTGAACGAGAACCGCAACGCCTTTTTTCAAAGCGATCAGGCATTCGGCGGCAAACCAATTCGCCAGCGCCAGTTCATCAGCAGCAGCCGAGGCTATATCGCGGAGTTGCTGGCGAAAGCGGTCAATCAACGCGCCCTCGATCAAGCGCTCAGCGAAGAGGACCAGCACCGATTTCTCGAAATGCTGCGCGAATTCGGCTCGCTCGACCGCGCATACGAGTTCAAGGGCTCGTCACGCCTCGGCAATAGCGAATGGCCGGGTGCCGGCGATCAGAAAGGCGTGCAGCTCGAGCCCCTGCCGCTGCCGGAGCTGTTGAAGCCGGTGTTCGCATACTTCCAGCTTAATTGGAGCGAGCTTATCGATTTCGCGCCGACGATGCTGCAGCCCAAGGGAGGCATGGACCAAATCGCCAAGGCTTTCGAGGCGCGGGTTCATCCCATGATCCACTACGGTGCCGAGGTGCTGGCCGTCAGGCGGGAAGGCGACGGTGTGCGCATCCACTATCGACGGGGTGCCGACAAGGCGCGTGAGGCGCTCGTGGCCGACTATTGCATCTGCGCCATTCCGTTGAGCGTGCTTCGCGGAATCGAGACCGATCTTTCGAGCGCGTTCAGGGAGGCGATCGCCGCACCCCCTTACAGTGCCGTGGTCAAGATCGGATTTGAGGCCAAGCGCCGCTTCTGGGAGGAGGACGAGCAGATCTATGGCGGTATCTCCTGGATCGACGACGACGTGACCCAGATTTGGTATCCCTCCACCGGATTCCACGCGAAGCGCGGAATTCTGCTCGGCGCCTATATCTGGAGCGACGAGAGGGCGGAGCGCATGGGGGCACTCAGCCCCGCCGAGCGTCTCGCGGCATCGCTCAAGAGCGGTGAAAAGCTTCATCCGGCCTATGCGCGCGATCTTGCCCGCGGCATCTCGGTTGCTTGGCACAAGATTCCCTTCAATCGCGGTGCTTGGGTCGAGTGGACCAAGGAAACGCGCGCAAGCGCTTATGAAACCCTCATCCGCGGCGAGCCGCCGGTCTACCTCGCGGGCGAGCACATGAGCTATGTGACCGCATGGCAGGAGGGCGCCATCCTCTCGGCCCATGCGACAGTCAAGGCGATCGACGACCGGGTGCGGGCCAAAAAGGCTTGATCTCAACTGGGGATTGTCGAGATTGTCGGCGCCGATAATCGCAAGCTGTCGCGATATCCGGCCCAGCAAGCAGAAGCCCATTGGAGCAAAAAGACGCCCGACCTGGACGCCCCCGAATTGGGCCAAGGCGCTCACTTATTCGCCAAGGCCCGAAACGATCCGTCTCGTCCGTAGTAATTCATCCAGGAACTTCGACCTGATCGCTCATTCCTCAATCGATCTCAGCGCACTCTTACGATGAGGGTCCGGCCGGCCTTGGGGACAAGCGCCCGGTAGCCAATTTCCCACAGTATTTCTGGACTTTCCCCCGGAAGGTCATCATCATTAGCGGTCGCTAATCTATAGGTATAAGCAGCAAACCGCTGCGGGGCATTTACGTACAGGGAGCTGGAACATGAACCACACTCAACGCAGAGCGGCGCTGACCGGCGCAGTCGGCGCAACTCTTGTACTTGCCGCCTTGGCCTTGGGCGGAATCCCTTCAATTCAGGCCGCCGATAAGAGCGTGACGATCGGTATCGAGCTTCCGCTTACGGGTGCCGATGCCGAAGGCGCCACCCGGATCAAATACGGCGCCGAAATGGCCATCGACGAAGCGAACGCCGCGGGCGGCGTGGCCGGATACAAACTCGACATGATGACCCTCGATAGCGGCACGGCATCGGCGGGCCAATACGATCCGGCGCAAGCCGCGACGAACGCCAAGAAGTTCATCTCAGACCCCAAGGTCGTGGCCGCAATCGGCCCCGAGATGAGCGGCGAGGGCAAGGCGATGTCGCCGATCCTCTCTTCCGGCGATCTTGCAACCGTGACACCGTCTTCGACCAACCCGGACATCACCGATCCGAAGTTTTCCGGGCAATATCGTCCGAAGGGCAAGGCCGTATATTTCCGCACCGTCACGACCGACGCCTTCCAAGGCCCGAACATGGCCAACTACATGCGGGACAACTTGAAGGTGAAGACCGTCTACATTCTGGACGATTCGGGTGCTTATGGCGTGGGCATCGCGAACGCCTTCGAAGGGCAGGCGAAGAAGATCGGCATGAACGTGCTCGGCCACGACCAGCTCAATCCGAAAGAGGCCGACTACACCACGATCCTGACCAAGATCAAGGCGCTCAATCCGGACGCCATCTATTACGGCGGCGTCGCTCAAGCGGGTGTCAAGGTCGTCAAGCAGGCCGCCGACGTGATGCCGCCCGCGATGATTCGGGCCGGTGGCGACGGCGTCTATGGTCCCGAATATCTGGGTGCAGCGGGCTTCCCGGCTGCGGACGGCTGGTATGCGACGATCGCATCGCCGCACGTCCTCGACGATCCCGCAATGAAGGCGTGGGTCGAGAAATACGCGAAGCGCTACGGCACGCAACCTGACGACTACGCGATCACCGCCTATGACGCCGCACTCGTCGTCATCGACGCGATCAAGCGTGTCGCGGCGAGCGGCAAGGAGGTCAATCACGCGAACGTGCGCGACGCAATCCAATCGACCAAACTGAAAACCCTACAGGGCGAGGTCGCGTTCGATGAAAATGGCGACATCGTCAACCGGGTCATCAGCGTGTTCCAGATCAAGCACGACAAGAACTTTCCTGACGACGACATGCTGCATCAATACAAGTACATCGGCGTGGCGCCGGCAACACCAGCAAGCTGAGTAGGCGAAAACGTCGTCCCAATGGGAACGACATAAGAGACGGGCCGGACACATGAGTCCGGCCCGTCTTCTTTTCGGGACATCCCTGCCCCACCTCGTTCCACCAAGGTCGCAAAAGACGAGCGTTCCGGACGAAATGCATCCAAGGACATGCGCGCCGAGCTACTCGCCAAGATCGATACCACTGGCTCTCGAAAGGTCGAGTGCAACCACAGGACGATTCGTCTTTCGATTTACAGGGCACCCCTGCTTCGCCGTCGTTGAAGCGGGTGAGCCTATCCGTTAGGCTCATCGCATCGGACCATTGGGGTGGTGGACAATCTTATGTGTGGAATCGTCGGGCTTTACTTGAAAAATCCGGCGCTCGAGCCCTCGCTCGGCCGCCATCTTTCCGCGATGCTTGCCTCACTCGGCGACCGCGGCCCGGACAGCGCAGGCTTCGCGATTTATCGCGATCCTGTCCCCGAGGGTGCGGTCAAATTGACGCTCTTCCATTCCGACGAAGATTACGACTGGGCGGAACTCACCCGTGCCATGGCCGCTTCCCTCGGCGTGGAGATCAAAGGTACCCCGCGCGCGAGCCATTTTGTCCTCATCGCCGCAACGGCGACCGAGACCGCGCGGCGCTGGATCGCCCTCCACCGCCCCGACGTTCGCATCATGGGCATCGGCCAGACGATCGAGCTTTACAAGGAGAAGGGTCTGCCGGCCGAGGTCGTGCGCCGCTTCAAGCTTGACGGCTTCTCCGGCTCCCATGCACTCGGCCACACGCGCATGGCGACCGAAAGCGCTGTGACGACGCAACATTCGCACCCCTTTTCGACTGGCCTCGATCTTTGCCTCGTGCATAACGGATCGCTCTCGAATCACAATCGCCTGCGCCAGTGGCTGAACCGCCGGGGTGTCGAATTTCAAACCGACAACGACACCGAGGTAGCGGCCGGATATTTCACCTACCGATTGAGCCAGGGGGCCTCGCTTGCCGAAGCGCTGGAGGCGGGTCTCGTCGATCTCGACGGCTTTTATACGTTTGCGATCGGCACGCGCGACGGTTTCGCCGTGCTGCGCGATTCGATCGCGTGCAAGCCGGCTGTGCTCGCGGAAACCGACGACTGGGTCGCGATGGCCTCGGAGTATCGCGCGATCGCGCATTTGCCGGGTGCCGATAGCGCGGCGATCTGGGAGCCGGCACCCGCGACCGTCTATAGTTGGACAAAGCATTGAGCCGATGATCGAGATCGATCTCGATGAAGTGGACGTGCGCGCGATCAACGATCGGCTCCACAAGCTTCCTCCCGACACCAACGAACGATTGTGGCGCATCGTCAACCCCAAGGGTGCCCATGCCCTGGCCGTCGGCCTCGACCGCCCGATTGAAATCGAGATTGCCGGCCATGTCGGCTACTATTGCGCCGGGATGAACAAGGCGGCGACCATCACGATCAAGGGCCACGCGGGGCCCGGCCTTGCCGAGAACATCGTGTCGGGGACCGTCAGGGTCAGCGGCAACGCGTCCCAATCGGCGGCCGCATCCGGTCGCGGCGGCCTCGTCGTGATCCAAGGGGATGCGAGTTCGCGCTGCGGCATCTCAATGAAGGGCGTCGATATCGTTGTCGGCGGCTCGGTCGGGCACATGAGCGCCTTCATGGCGCAGGCCGGCCACCTTGTCGTTTGCGGCGACGCCGGCCCGCATCTCGGCGATTCGATCTATGAGGCGGCGATCTTCGTGCGCGGTAAAGTGGCGAGCCTGGGCTCCGATTGCATCGAGAAGGAATTGACGCAGAAGCATCGCACGAAGCTCTCCCAACTCCTCGAAAGCGCCAATATCGACGCGGACGTGGCGGAGTTTCGCCGCTACGGTTCGGCACGCAAGCTTTATAACTTCAAGGTCGATCATGCCGCGCAGTACTAAGCGCCCGGCAAACCCGGCGCGATCGGCCGGCGATTCCGCCGGCCTCTCGGCGAGCGCTGGCTTTCCGCCCGCCGTCATCGCGGAAATCCAGCGCGCCGCACGCGAGGGCCTCTATGAGATTCGCGGCCTCGGCGCCAAGCGGCATTTGCCGACCTTCGACGATCTCCTCCTGCTTGGCGCTTCGATCTCGCGCTACCCGCTCGAGGGTTATCGTGAGAAATGCGCGACCGACGTCGTGATCGGCGCGCGCTTCGCCAGGAAACCGATCGAACTCAAGATCCCGATCACGATCGCCGGCATGAGCTTCGGTGCGCTGAGCGCCAATGCCAAGGAGGCCCTCGGCCGTGCTGCGAGCGAGATGGGCACCAGCACGACGACAGGCGACGGCGGCATGACCGAGGAAGAGCGGCGCGCATCCGATATCCTCGTCTATCAGGTGCTGCCGTCCCGTTACGGTCTCAATCCGGACGATCTGCGCCGATGCGACGCGATCGAAGTCGTGGTCGGACAAGGGGCCAAGCCGGGAGGGGGCGGGATGCTGCTCGGTCTCAAAGTGACCGAGCGCGTCGCGGCCATGCGCACGCTTCCCATCGGCATCGATCAGCGCAGCGCCTGTCGGCACCCGGATTGGACGGGACCCGACGATCTCGAGATCAAGATCCGGGAGCTGCGCGAGATAACCGATTGGGAAAAACCGATCTACGTCAAGGTCGGCGCCACCCGCGTGAAGTACGACGTGGCCCTCGCGGTCAAATCGGGCGCCGATGCCATCGTGGTTGACGGCATGCAAGGCGGAACGGGCGCCACCCAGGACGTGTTCATCGAGCACGTGGGTATTCCGACCCTGCCGGCGGTGCGGCAGGCGGTTGAATCGCTACAGGAGCTCGACATGCACCGCAAGGTCCAGCTCATTGTATCGGGAGGTATTCGAAGTGGCGCGGATGTGGCGAAGGCATTGGCACTCGGCGCCGATGCGGTTGCGATCGGCACCGCAGCCCTCATCGCCCTCAACTGCAACGCCCCGCTTTTCGAGGCCGATTACGCAAAGCTCGGCACGGCTCCCGGCTATTGCCATCACTGCCAGACCGGGCGCTGCCCGGTCGGTGTCGCGACCCAGGACCCGGTCCTCGAAGCGCGCCTCGACCCGGCACTCGCGGCCAAACGTGTGCGGAATTATCTGACGACCATGGTGCTCGAAGCCCAAACGCTTGCGCGCGCCTGCGGCAAGTCGCACCTCCTGAATCTGGAACCCGAGGACCTGGTTGCGTTGACGGTCGAGGCAGCCGCGATGGCTGGTGTTCCGCTCGCGGGAACGAATTGGATACCGGGTCGATAAAACCATTAGGATAGTCCCGACAGGTCGCGACACATCGCGACGCGAATGTCGGCGACACGGCAAGAACGTTTCGGGGGAGGCAAACATGGCCGAGAACCTGGCCGAAATCGCGAAGGCCAAGAAGATCCAATATTTCCTCGTGAGCTTCGTCGATCTCTTCGGCGTGTTGCGCGCAAAGCTCGTGCCCGCGCGCGCCATCGGCGACATGCAAGGCACGGGTGCAGGCTTTGCCGGTTTCGCGACATGGCTCGACATGACCCCCGCAAACGCGGACATGTTCGCGATCCCCGACCCCAAGAGTCTCATGATCCTGCCGTGGAAGCCGGAAGTCGGCTGGCTGGCCGCCGATCTATGGATGGACGGGAAGGAAGTCGAGGCTTCGCCGCGGGCCGCCCTCAAGCGCCAGGTCGCCAAAGCCGCGCAGCTCGGGTACCGCATGAGAACCGGTGTGGAGTGCGAGTTTTTCCTCCTCGCACCCGATGGTTCCGCACCCGCGGATGTACGCGACACTCAGGAAAAGCCTTGCTACGATCAGGCCGCATTGATGCGCCGCTACGACGTGATCCGCGATATTTCCGACGCGATGATCACGCTTGGCTGGGGGCCCTATCAGGCCGATCACGAAGACGCAAATGGCCAGTTCGAGATGAACTGGAACTATGACGACTGCCTGGTGACCGCCGACCGGCACGCCTTCTTCAAATACATGGTGAAAGCGATCGCGGAAAGACACGGCCTGCGCGCCACGTTCATGCCAAAGCCTTTTCCAACCCTGACCGGCAATGGCTGTCACGCCCACGTATCGCTGTGGAACAAGGAGGGCAAGAAGAACCTCTTTCACGACCCCAAGGGCGAGCTTGGATTGTCCGCGCTCGCCTACCGGTTTCTCGGCGGCATTCTCCATTCCGCCGACGCGCTCGCGGCCGTCTTCAACCCGACCGTGAACAGCTACAAACGCATCGACGCGCAGGTAACGCTCTCCGGTGCGACCTGGTCGCCGAACGCCATCAGCTATTCCGGCAACAATCGCACGCACATGATCCGCATCCCCGACGCGGACCGTTTCGAACTGCGATTGATGGACGGTGCGGCCAACCCCTACCTTCTCCAGGCGGCGGTATTGCTCGCCGGGCTCGACGGAATTGCCGAGAAACGCGATCCCGGCAAGCGGCTTGACATCAACATGTACACGGATGGGCACAAGCTTTCGCACATCCGGCGCCTGCCCGGGAACCTGCTCGATGCCGTCCGCCTCTTCGAAAAGAGCAAGACCGTGCGGGAGGGTCTGGGCGCTGAATTCGTCGAGAGCTATGTCAAGCTCAAGCTGAGGGACTGGCGCAGCTACAACGCGCATATCACCGCGTGGGAGCGCGAACGCACACTGGATTGTTGAGACCGTTCTATTCCTCAAGCCTGGAAATGGTGGCCGCCGGATCGGTATTGACCGCGAAGGAGCGCGACGCTTCGCCCTGCTGCCAGGTGCGCCACATTTCGAGATAGGCTGCCTCGATGTGCCGGCGGAACCGATCCGTGTCGAAAAGCGGCGTCGTCAATCGGTTGCGAGCGAGCTTGGCGCGGATCCCGCTAAGTCGTGCCGGGTCGGTCACCAAGCGCAGCGCCAGGGCTTCGTATTCCGAGAGGTCTCGCGCGATGAGTTCGGGCATGCCGATCGCGCGCAACAAGCTGCCTGCCACGCGTCCGGCGAAGGTGGTCCCCTCGCAAGTCAATACCGGCAGGCCCGCCCACAAGGCGTCGCTCGTCGTGGTATGGGCATTATAGGGGAGCGTGTCGAGGAAGAGGTCTGCCACGCGATACCGCGCCAGATGCTCTGAGGGTGCTACGTGGGGTGCAAACACAAGACGTGCTGCCGGTACACCTCTCGCCTCCGCTTCCTTGCGAATATTCGCCTCGGCCCAAGGATTGCTGCCCATCAGCCAGAGAACGCTACCCGGTGCCGCGTTCAAAAGGCGCATCCAGATGTCGAAAAATCTCGGGGTGATTTTGAGGCTGTTGTTGAAACAGCAAAAGACGAACCCGCGCTCGGGCAAGCCGCACTCAGCGCGGGTCGGCGTGCGTTCGGCAATCATGCGCTTGCGATCGTTCACCTGATAGCAATCCGGGAGGTGCACGACCTTTTCGGCATACAAGGATGCTTCGCAAACCGGGATCGTCCACCGGTCGGCAATGATGTAATCGATGAAATCCGCCCCCATCGTGCCGGGATAGCCAAGGTAATTCACCTGGATTGGGGCGGGCCGAGCCGCCAGGATGGCGATGCGGGAGTCCCTCGTGAATCCCTTGAGATCGACGGCAATGTCGATTTGATTCCGCGCGATCGCCCGCCAGGCATCGCGATCGCTGTGAAGCCTCACATCGATGAAATGGTCGAACGCAGCGGTCAGCCTTGCACGCATGGGGCTCTGCTGATTGGGACCGATCGAGAACGCAAACAGCTCAAAGCGCTCGCGGTCATGACTTTCAAAAAGCTCCGCCATCAGGTAAGCGGTCGCATGCTCGTGAAAATCGGCGGAGACGTACCCGATCCTGATTTTCTCGTGGCGGTATCGCTCGCCCCGCCAAATTGCGGGAAGCGAGAGGTCGCGTTTTTCGTCGATATACATCCGGGCCGCGCGCAACTGATCCGCCGGCGTACTCGACGTGTAGAGGACCGGAAAGGGATAGATGGACGCAACCCCCTCCCTGACCGCCTCGACAAGATCGCGGTCGGTCTTGTCGAAAGAGGACCAATCGCAAATGTGCATTTCGAGGTGCGTGCGCATGGTCAACGCGTAACCATCGCCTGGCTTGAGCGAGAGCACACGGCCAAAACACGCGATGGCCTCGTCGAACCGCTTAAGCTCCATCAGCGTGTTGCCGAGGTTCTTGTGCACGGCAGCCCACCCGGGGCTGATTTCCAAGGCGCGACGGTAACACTCAATCGCCTCGCGACGCTTCCCCAGTTTCGCGAATCCGATACCCATGTTGTTGTGCGCCGGCGCCAAGTCCGGGTTGATCACGACGGCCGCCCGGCACGCAGAAATCGCTTCGTCGCAACGGCCGACATCGATCAACACCCCGCCCAAGTAGGCGTACGCTTGGGCGAACCGCGGCGACAAGCGCACGACGCGGCCGTAGCACGCGATCGCCGCGTCATATTGGCCGAGCCCCGCGAAGGTTATGCCCATTTGGAAGTGCGCCTCGACGTTGTCCGGTGCCAGCCGCAACGCGGACGCAAAGGCGGCGATCGCTTCATTGTGCTTACCGAGCGCTTTGGAGAGTTTGCCGATCGCGTTGTGCGCGGCCGGCAGATCGGGCCAACGCCGCAAGGACTCACGATAGCAGTCGATGGCCTCTTGAAGCCGGCCCGCCAAGGTCAACGTGGCTCCGAGGTCGACGTAGGTCTCCTTGCGCTCCGGCATCATTTGCAATGCGCGTTTGAAGGATTCGACGGCCTCCCCGTATCGCCGCTCAGCCCTAAGCACCCGGCCCAGGTCGCCCTGCGCCACGGCCGAGCGCGGGCCGATCTGCAGCGCGATTTCGAGGCGGCGACGCGCGTCCTCGTAATTCCGCTGCTGGGCACGCAGGACACCGGAAAGATGGAACGCCGCGAAATTGCCGGGCTCGTTCCCGGCCACTCGCTCGTATCGCTCGAGCGCTTCGGCGAGACGGCCCGCTTGGTGAAGGCGCATGCCCTCGATCAGCAGCGGGCTCGGTGGTAATCCCTCAGCCATCGACGTCACGGACCGCGAAGGGGCGTGGCACCTCACCCCGTTGCCAAACCCGCCACATTTCGAAATAGGCCGCTTCCAGGTGACGCCGGAACAGGCCCGTGTCGAAAAGCGGTGTCGTCAGCCGATTGCGAGCGAGTTTGGCGCGAATGCCCGCAAGATGCGCCGGATCGCTCGCCAGGCCGAAGGCTATCGCCTCGTATTCCTCGAGGCTTCGCGTCACGAGTTCGGGCAACCCCACGGCATTCAGCAGGCTTGCCGCGACCCTGCCCGCAAAGGTTCCGCCGACGCAGGTCAGGACCGGCAGTCCGACCCAGAGCGCATCGCTCGCGGTCGTGTGCGCGTTGCAGGGAAGAGTGTCGAGGAAAAGATCGGCGCAGCGTTGACGCGCCAGATGTTCCGCGAGCGGTGCCCGAGGTGCGAACACCAGGCGGCCGGCCGACACACCCCTCGCCTCCGCTTCCTTGCGCAGGTTCGCCTCCGCCCACGGATTGTCGCGGAGCAGCCACAGCACACTCTCCGGCACCGCTTTCAAAAGGCGCATCCAGATATCGAAGAAGACCGGGGTGAGCTTCAGGCCGCTATTGAACGAGGCAAAAACGAAACCACGCTCCGGCAGCCCACACGCCACACGCGTCGGCGTGCGCTCGGCGATCCGTCGCTCACGGTCGTTCGCCTGATAGCAATTCGGCAGGTGCACGATCCTCTCGGTGAAATAGGGCTGCTCGTCAATGGGTACGCCGATGGGGTCGGCGACGACGTAGTCGATGAAATGAGCACCCATCGTTGCCGGATATCCAAGGTAATTCACCTGGATCGGTGCTGGGCGGCGCGCCAGTATGGCGGGCCTCGCCCCGCCCGTGTAACCCTTCAGATCGACCGCAATATCGATCTCGTGCTCCGCCAGAAGCCGAGCCGCCTCGGCGTCGCGCATCGGCCGGAGATCGAAGAACCGATCGAAGGCTTTTCTGAGCCGGGCGCGCGAGCTGTCCCTTTGATCGGGGCCGAAGGAGTACGCGAATAGCTCGAATTTCTCGCGGTCGTGACGCTCGAAGAGGCCGGCCATCAGATACGAGGTTGCATGGTCGTGGAAATCCGCCGAGAGATACCCAAGGCGAATCCGCTCGTGCCGGCGCGGCTCGCCGCGATAGATCGGTGAAAGCTTGTCGATCTTCATCCCGCGCAGATGGGTGCGTGCGGCGCGCAGCTGATCGGCCGATGTACTCGGTCCGACCACAACCGTGAAGGGCGTAATACCGGCTGTGTCGCGCCGAACCGCTTCGACGATCCGCCGGTCCAAATCCGCGAATGCCGACCAGTCGCAGATTTGCTTGGCTAGATAGGTCAAGAGCCGCAATGCATTACCGGAGTGAGGTTGAAGGGCCAAGGCGCGCTCGAAGCAACCGATTGCGTCG